>JBBSSY010000573.1:0-2799 GCA_038241595.1 Chitinophagales bacterium
AAATGAATTCCGGTACCTCCCATAATTTTCAGGATGCACGCAGCGTGTTGGTTATTTTAAAACTTGTCGTTAACGCTTTGGTGCCTATTTTTGCGGCCACGAATAATAATATTTATTATATATACTCATTTTCATGCAAAGAGATACAGTTGTTTTCGACCTCATCAATAAAGAATTGCAGCGCCAGCGCCATGGCATCGAACTGATTGCTTCGGAAAATTTTGCATCCCTGCAGGTGGTCCAATCGATGGGCAATGTGATGACTAATAAATATGCGGAAGGTTACCCGGGCCGCCGGTATTATGGCGGTTGTGAGATCGTGGATCAATCTGAACAGCTTGCCATTGACCGCCTGAAACAGGTGTTCAATTGCGAATATGCCAACGTGCAACCGCACAGTGGCGCCCAGGCCAATGCCGCCGTGCTGCTGGCAATCCTTCAGGCGGGGGATTCGATTCTTGGTCTCGACCTCAGCATGGGTGGACATCTGACCCACGGCTCAGCCGTTAACTTTAGCGGCAAATTGTACTCACCTCATTTCTACGGCGTTAAAAAAGAAACAGGACTGATCGATTACGAGATGCTGGAAGAAGTGGCCGCCCGTGAAAAACCGAAACTGATCATCTGCGGTGCCTCCGCATACAGCCGTGACTGGGATTACGAACGAATCCGGAAGGCAGCAGATGCCGTCGGCGCATTTGTTATGTGCGACATGGCACACCCGGCCGGCATGATCGCAAAGGGATTGCTGAATTCGCCCTTTGAACACTGCCATATTGTTACCTCTACCACCCATAAAACGTTACGCGGACCACGTGGCGGCATTATCCTGATGAAGACCGATTTCGAGAATCCTTTTGGCCAGAAAGATCCGAAAGGAAATACCCGCATGATGAGCAACCTGCTCGATATGGCTGTTTTCCCGGGTACGCAGGGCGGTCCGCTCGAACACATTATCGCGGCTAAGGCAATCGCCTTCGGCGAAATTCTGACCGACGAATTCACAGATTATGCCAAACAGATCCTGCTGAATGCACAGACGATGGCAAGTGCGTTTATTGCTAAGGGTTATAAAATTATATCAGATGGTACAGACAATCACCTGATGCTGATAGACCTGCGCAACAAAAACATCAGCGGTAAAAAGGCAGAACAGGTGCTGGGCAAAGCAGAAATCACCCTTAATAAAAATATGGTACCCTTTGATGACAAATCAGCATTCGTTACCTCGGGCATTCGTATCGGTGTACCAGCCATTACCACCAGGGGCATGTTGCAGGAGCACATGCAGTTTGTTGTTGATGCCGTAGACGAAGTACTGGCAAACGCTGAAGATGAAGCACGCATTACAACGGTTCGCAAACAGGTGAATGAATTTATGCTACAGGTCCCTTTATATCCTGAACTGGGTTAACGATCGACGGTTTCCTGAACGCCGGGAGCGGATGATCAACATACCGGCAACAAATATAAGCAGCGCGGCGCCAACCGGGAATATGATCCAGACCCAGGGTTTGAACTTGTTCATGGCTGGCGCTGTTGTTTTACCGGCCAGGATGGATGCCGCCCAGTAATAGGGCAGCTGCCGGTCTGCCGGCGCGTTTTGTAGAAAGGCGAGTTTTGCCTGTTGCAGCGCCACGTCGAGGGGCATACCTTCCACCAGGTTTCTGTAAAAAAGTTCAGTCACCTCATACGTTGCCTCATTGTCGACCGACCAAAGCGTATTGATGCACGAAGGGATGCCCAGGGCCGCAAAAGCCCGGTTGAAACTGAATACACCTTCTCCCCGAAAAAATCTGCCATTGCCGGTTTCACAGGCTGATAATACGACCAGGCTGGTGATTGGTTTTTTTTTGCTGGAAAGAGCCGAGAGGTATAAAGGACTGTCTGCAAAATAAATAACGGGTTCACCTTCCTTGCTGCTATCTGATGAATGGGTATACAGCTGGATTATCTGGTGGCGGCTAAAATTATCGAGGAAGGCTTTACGGGTTGCCGCACGACCCAGCAGGGTATCGGGTTCTGTAAAAAGCGTGGAGATCGTTCTCACAGACTGGTCGCTGCCATTAAGGTTTGCCAGACCGGATTCGTTGGGGAAATGTACCGGAGCCATTCCCAGGAAACTGCGTGCCACCTGTTTTGCGGATCCGGCAAAGCGGTTCATCAGGTACCGCGCGGAATAGGTATAGCTGACGGCATGGCGATTGAGAAAATATACGGGTTCGCCACCTGTCATACCGGTAACCAGCGCTTCGAATGGGAAATATTTACCATCCGGTGAAATAACGATCCTGCCATCGGGCAGAGGGATATGCCGAAACATTAACCGGTACAGCGAGGCGGACGCCCGGGTAAAAGCAGGAAACTGCCTGTTCATCGTGACCGGATCTGCGATCATCGACATGCATGAATCCGCCACCCTGTCATAAACAGATCTTTTGACCCTGGTATAATAGGCACGACGCGGCGTGATAACGAGGGTGAACACCGTGCTGTCGCCGGTAAAGATCTCTACCAGCGCCTGGTGCTCCTTTAAAATCACTCTACGCATGTCCGCAAGCGTGGTAAAACCCGTATCCTCAATGCTCTCGTAGCGGAGTTCATTTTTTTGCCTGATTTGCCTGCTCAAACCATTCAGTTCTTCTTTTCGTGCGAGGCGTTCGCTTTGCAGGTCGGCAAACGCTTGTGACTGCTGGTCAAGACGGCCTAACTGCTTATCCATCTGCAAAATCTGTGCATCAAGCGCCGCCTGTTTCATGATCATATCCTCACCCAACCATTTCTTTTCGTTCAACTGGT
>JBBSSY010000574.1:0-2785 GCA_038241595.1 Chitinophagales bacterium
AAGAAAGCGTGATTTCACGGCAAGCCAGGTAATCGCCTTTCTCGTAAAAATTTGAATTGTTCCCGTTCAGCAGGCCACCCGCAGCGTTGTTGACACGCGTATAGTTTTTCTTTCCAACCGGCGCGGCCACCTGGTCGGCATAATAAACTTTTGGGATGTCCGTCACGGTGTTCATCGGCGACCATGCATTGAGCTGCTCTACGGTGTAATTAAACGTACCCTGGAAGTTACCCAGCGTTCTTGCCAACAGGTCATTGTAAATGGTGTGACCCAGCGCAAATTCAAAGCGCGTGTACACGGAAAAACCTTTGTAACCAACACTGGTGAAAAAACCTCCAGTATATTTCGGGAGAATGTTTCCCAGGAACACCTGGTCCCGCGAATCGATGGTATCGTTTCTGTCCGCGTCCAGCCAGTTCACATCGCCCGGTGTTATTTTGCCCGTTCCGCCGGTACGGTTCGGCCCGCTGATGGAACCTACCGCATCGTAGCGATTGGCAGCGATCGCCTGTACATCCTTGTCATCTTTAAATATCGACAACTGTTTGAAACCGTAGATATTGCCCAGTGGCTGACCTTCCTGCAAACCACCCACCCAAACTACCTTGCCCTGGGCAGCATCGTAGATCTGCAAACCGCCCTGCCGGTTATTTTCATTTCCATTAAAAGGCAGTTTCAACACCTTGTTCTGAACAAATGAAATATTGGCGCCGACATTCCACGCAATGCCGTTGGGCTTGTTCAAGATATTGGCGTTGACCGTAAATTCATACCCTTTATTCTGCAGGTTGCCGAGGTTGGTTCTTACAGCATTAAAGCCGGTATAACTTGGCAGAATAAGCTGCGTCAGCAGGTCGCTGGTTTCCCGGTTGAAATAATCGAACAAAATCGTAATGCGGTCGCGTAGTAACCCGACATCCACCCCGATATCGGTGGTGGTACTTTTTTCCCAACGCAGGCCGTTGTTGACAATGCTACTATTTAACAAGCCAAGACTACCGTTATAATTCCCCTGCGAACTATACACACCCTGAACTTCATAATTGCTGATGCCTGCGATATTCCCGTTGACGCCGTAACTGATACGTGGTTTCAGCGAGGAGACAATTTTACTGATGCCCGAATTCATAAAAAACTTTTCGCGGTGAACATTCCAGCCGGCCGACATACCGGGGAAAAAACCAAAGCGATTGTCTGCGCCAAGTACCGACACACCATCCTGGCGGTATACCAGCGATAGCAGGTAGCGCTGGTCATAGTCATAATTTATCCTGCCGAAATTCGACACAATCCGGTATTCTGACCGTTCTGAATAGTTATTGCCCGCGGCAAAAGTCGTAGATGCGTTTGCCGTCGGAATATTATCGGTCGGTGAACCAATCCCGTAGACCTGCATATTGAGCGCTTTTACCCCGTAAAATTCCGCACCGATCATCGCATTTACATGTTGCTTTTCGCCGAATGTTTTGGTGTAATTCAGGATGCCATTGTATTGCTGCTGGAAGGTGCGTAAAAACGTGGAAACCGCGTCCCTGTTGGTATTGCTGAAAGAAGGCGGATTTGCATAGAGGTTGATATAGGTCTGCGTAGCCTGGTTGAACGACTGGTTCACCGTCTCCTGCAGGTAGGCATTCGCCGTCGCGCGGAAATAAAGCCCTGGCAGGATATCATACTTGACCGCAGCATCCGCGGTAAAACGGTTTACCTCGTTGCTCCGTTGCACGTGCTGCAACCAGTACAACGGGTTGCCGTCACTGGCGGAGTTGCCGGGGTTCGGCATCGTCTTCGCCGAATCGAGCCAGGGGTTAAAGGTTGGCCAGATGGCCAGGCTGCGGTAAAGCGTGTTAACATCGGATGTTACCGCGCCGAGTTGAGAAGAGGTGGAAAAAGTAACGCCGCTGCTGATCTCCAGTTTTGGTTTCACCTTGTACGAACCACTCACGTTGCCCGAAAAACGTTTATACCCCGAACCCACGATCACGCCGTCTTCTTTATAATAATCGAAACTGGCGAAGTATTTCCCCTTGTCATTGCCGCCGATCACGTTTACATAATGATCCTGCGTATAGGTGTTGCGAAAAACGATGTTCTCCACCTCGCCGCCATGGTCCTTGAAAATAATTCGTTGTCCTTGTGTGAACGGATCACTCACCGTATCCCAGCCCTGCTGTAAAAGTCCGGCGGTGTTGGCATTGTACGCGCGGATGTCAAAAGAAGCGAGGTTCGCCGCATCGGTCAGTAACCCAAACCCGCGTGTAGCATCCAGCTGCGCCACCGTTCTGCCCGAATTGAGGTTGCCAAGCCGGTTATAATAAATGAAGTCGCGGGCGTTCATATACTGGTATCCATCGCGGCGTTTGTTATACCCGCCGGTAAATTTGTATGAGACCTGCGCGGTGCCTGCTTTTCCTTCTTTGGTGGTAATGAGGATCACCCCGTTGTTTGCGCGTGCGCCGTAGATGGCGGTGGACGCGGCGTCTTTTAGTAATTCAATCGAGGCAATGTCTTCAGACGGCACATCGTTAAAAGGGCGGATGATGCCGTCTACCAGTACCAGCGGCGGGTTCGGGCTGTTGATAGAGGCGCCGCCCCGTAGTACGATCACCGGTGATGCGCCCGGCGCACCCGTGGCGTTGATCACCTGCAAGCCTGCCACCGTGCCCTGCAAGGCACTGCCCACATTGGCACGCGGTGCACTGGCCAGTACCGCTTTGTCGAGTTTCGAAATCGCACTCGTTACGTTTTTCCGCGATTGCGTACCATACCCCACCACAACCACTTCACT
>JBBSSY010000575.1:0-2781 GCA_038241595.1 Chitinophagales bacterium
AGCTGATTGCTGATAGCTGATAGCTGATAGCAGAAAACCCATACCCCATACCCATTTCCTTACTGCAATGTCTCCTTGAACCTCCTGAAAGCGACTACATTCGTTTCGTTGTTGAGGGAGGCAGCGATGTTTTGTTTTTCGCGTTTGGTCAGGTGGAAGTTTAAGGCCGCGGATAACTCCTCTTTCCGCGGTACATATTGAAAAGAAATTTTGTTGAAGCGATCGTTTAGCATGGCTTCGAGGCTGATGATTTCGTTCTGGTTAAATTCCTGCGTTTTGTAATAGTTATTCTGCAAGAGCAACATGGGCTTCGTGACCAGCTCGGAGATATTCGTGGACTCAAATGGGTCTTCCCAGCCACCATTTTTTCGGTCACGGATCTGGATCAGCACGACTTTACTGGTGTTATTGCGGATCCAGTCTCTCATCACCACCAGGAAACGCAGGGCCGTTTCCTGGCCATAGTTATCCCTCAAACCTGCATCCATTACGTCCACCACCGGCTTCGAAGGCAGCCATACATTCGGCAGCACGTAAGGAAAAGTAGCATTCATGCGCAGCGCCGTGAGTAAGCGCAGATTCATGGGATCCTGCTTTGCAAAAAGTGCTGCAAAATCTACTGCATCGGGATCCATATCGGACATTCGGGTACTGTCGAATTCAGGACGCATTAAAAAACTTACCGGCTGCGTACTGACAATCAGCCGTCGACTGTCCCGCGTAATGACCGAGTTAAACAACATCAGCGGCGTTCTGGCCGTACGCTCATCTTCCGCCACATCTTTCAATTGTTTGTCGAGCAGCCATTGGGTGTTCTCCGCCAGCTTTTGTTCGAACGCATAGCCACGGTCCTTGATATAATAATACCTGCCTACATAGAATTTCTGCGCGGGCGATGCCATATCGCGTGCCACGAAGGATGACAGCATCGGGTTTAACAGATCGCCGGAGATGTTATCGAGGTATTTCTGATCCTGCAGGTTTATTTTTTTGCCTTTTGCTTTTTGCAAGGCAAGTTCGCGGAAATAGGCCGCTCCCAGCATGCCCCCGGAAGCGCCGGTGATCATAAACGTTTTATTCATCAGGCGGCCATTGCTGATGCTGTCTAGATACTGCAGCATGTTAAGGGTAAACGCCGCACTGCGTGTACCGCCCCCACTTGTGGCAATGACATAAAAAACAGGTCGCGGGTCAGCCTGATTCTTTTTCCAGTTCTCCAGGATGCGGATCATCGCATGTTTATCACGGGTTATTTTCTCCGGCGTGCACAACGCAAGCAGGGATGCACGCGTATAGGCAGGACGGTCTTTGCGGTTGCTGTAGTTTAGCCCATACGCTTTGTTGGTAGGATCGATTACCTCATACTGATACAGCACATTCAATATTAAAAACGAAACAACTAAAACAGGAACGCTCCAACTCTGCAGAAAAAATGAAAAAGCACCGGCAACCGCGACGAGGATCGCAACAAAAACGGTGAAGCTGGCAGCGGCCGGCAGTTGAAACACCTGGTTGTCGAGGAAGAAGCCCACGATGATCAGGAACACAAAAGCGGCGAAAATCGACAATATCGCTGCGAAGTGATGACGACCAAAGATCTTTTCAATAAAATCACGGCTGTAATGCGATACGTCACGAACCGGGCGCATGGTCAGCGGCGTATTGAAATAAGACTGCACTTTCAACAACCGGCTGCCACTGGGTGTAAATATCACATGTGATTTATATTTCCTGCCAAATCCCGCATTCCGCTCATTGGTGGAATCCATCCGCAGGCTGATTGATTTATCTGCCCTAAAAAAATAGAAAAATGAGCTGGCAATGCTGAGCACCAATCCAAACAAAAAACCGGTGGTCAGGAAGATGATTTCACCCACAGACAACAACTCCCGGTGCACGCCGAAATCAACCGCTTTAATAAAATAAAAGCATAGAAAAACCAATGGCAGCAGGGCGTTGTTGATGCAGTATTTTAAAAAGGGATTGGTGGTGGTGGCTAAAAAACGAAAGTACCTGCTGAATAAAATAAATGTAGTAATGTTCCAACTCATCATAAAAGCACCCAACGCGAAACCCACCAGTGAAGTGCTGATAAAATTGACCTCGCCCAGGTATTCCGGCGCGAGGAATAAGGAATTGACCCCATACAAGTGCATGAAAGACCCGTTTACCGATGCGAAAAGGATGTACCAGAAAACGATGAGTACCTGGAATCTTTTAAAATGAAGCAGTAGCAACTGTACAGGAAACGAATATAATATTGACCGGAATCGTTGCTTCATAATAACATGGAAAAAAGATCAAATTAGAAAAAATGAGCGGTACCTTAAAAAATCCTTCTGCACATAACAGCCATCCCTATCCGAAATGGTTACATCGGCTTGCCTCGCGAGGGTCGAACGAGGTAAATCATCCAAATCATTGATAATAAAAATGACATTCCGGTAACCTGGTGGAACTGCGCGAGCCATTCAAAGGTACCCCAGTGCTTCGGAATAATGCCCGGACTTTTCAATACCGTAAAGATGCCAAGAAGCACCTGGATAAAGATCAGCGTTACCGGCATCCATTTGGTACGTTTAAAAAATACGCTTCCTGAAAGGGTACGATATGCTTTAAAGGTCCAGATAAGTACGGCCAGGAACAATACGTATGCGAGTGTACGATGGATAAAATGAATGGTAATTTTATTTTCAATGATATTGATTGCCGCTGGCGCGAAGCGAAACATGCCGCCTGGTACCCAGATGCCAACGATCAGCGGCCACGTCGGGGCAGCCG
>JBBSSY010000576.1:0-2761 GCA_038241595.1 Chitinophagales bacterium
ACCGGTAAAAGACAGCGCCGGAAATCTTTTCATCGGGCTCAATTCCGCTTCCTCCAATGGCACCATCCGCAAGGAAGTGCGCGGCATGATTGACACCAATACCCTCAATCAGAAGGGGCAGATGTTTTCGGCTGTGCCTTACCGTGGGTACATAATGAAATTTACGCCGCAGGGCAAACTGGAACCAGTGGCAAACGGCCTGCGGTCACCGAACGGCCTGGGTTTCGACCCGCACGGAAACCTGTTTGTCAGCGAGAACCAGGGTGACTGGGTCGGCACCAGTGCACTGTACCACATTGAAGCGGGGAAATTTTACGGGCACCCTGCCAGCCTGGTCTGGGAGAAAGGATACAACCGCGGGAGCCCCTATGAGATCCCGCTTGAGGAACTCGACAAAAAACGCACAAGAGCCAGTGTGCTTTTCCCGCATGGCATCATCGCCAATTCGCCCACGCAGCCGTTGTGGGACGATACGAAGGGAAAATTCGGACCGTTCTCGGGTCAAGTGTTTATCGGGGAAATGAACCAGGAGCGGATCGTACGCGTGATGCTGGAACAAGTGGGCGGAACCTGGCAGGGTGCCTGTACGCCGTTTATAACCGGTAAAGGTTTGCGCAAAGGGAACAATCGCCTCGCCTTTGCGCCGGACGGCAGTCTGTGGGTAGGGCAGGCGCAGGAACAGGGCTGGGCGGGTGATGAAGGCATCCAGCGGATCGTTTTTACCGGAAAGGCGCCGGTCGAGATCACGTCGATGCACCTGGTCAAAAGCGGTTTTGAACTTACCTTCACCGAGCCGGTCAACGAAGCTGTGTTGGCTAAACTGGTCAATTTTAACTGCAAACGTTATTTCTACGAATACCATAAAAAATACGGCTCCGACCAGTTCGGCGTACAAAAAGTACCCGTTACCAGCTGCAAGGTATCGCAGGGAGGTAAGAAAGTGTCGCTGGTATTAAAAGACCTGGCACCGGGTTTTATTTATGAATTCAACCTCGCCAATATTGTCTCGAAGAAAGGCCAGCCATTGGAAAACACGTTAATATGCTACACCCTGAATACGCTCAACCCTCAATAACTTATTCCGCGTTTACCCATAAGTGGTAGTACGACAAATATAAACATGATGAATACACCGATGACAAAAAAAAATCCATTCGCTAGCTGGCTCAGCACCCTTGGCCCGGGGATTATCATCGCCTCACTGGTATTCGGTCCGAGCAAGATCACCATCACCGCCAAACTCGGTGCGGAATACGGCTATTCTCTATTGTGGATCATTGCCGTGGCCATCTTTTTTATGATCGTATTTACGAACATGGGCGCCCGCATCGGTTTGGCGAGCAGCAAATCGTTGCTCTCAACCATCCGGCAGGAGTGGGGCGGCAAGGTGGCCGTAATCATTGGCATCGGTATATTTCTTGTGGCCATTTCATTCCAGGCGGGTAACTCCACCGGCGTGGGCATTGCCATCGCGGAGGCCACCGGCACCTCGTCGACAATCTGGGTGGTGGTTTTCAACCTGATCGGTATGGTGTTGTTGTTCTTCCGCGGGTTTTACAAAATCCTCGAACGGCTCATGATCGCACTCGTCATCCTGATACTATTTTCCTTCCTGGTGACGGTGGTCCTCGTGCATCCCGATATGAACGCCGTTGCAAAAGGTTTCGTGGTGCCAGTGATTCAGCCCGGTTCGGAAGGGCTACTCATCGCGTTTATGGCTTCCTGTTTTTCGATCGTAGGTGCCTTTTACCAGTCGTACCTGGTGCAGGAGCGCAATAAGCTGAGAAGCCAGAGTGGCGGATTAATCGACCCGCGCAACAACAGCGTCACGGGGATCCTGCTGCTCGGGATCATGAGCGCGATCGTCATGATCTGTGCCGCTGCTGTGCTGCACCCGACCGGCATCAGGGTAACCAACGCCACGCAGATGTCAAAAGCGCTTGAGCCGCTGTTTGGCAGGTATGCAGAGCAGTTGTTTCTGCTTGGTTTGTTCGCCGCCTCTTTTTCCTCGCTGGTCGGCAATTCCGCGGTGGGTGGTACATTGCTCAGCGATGCGCTGGGTTTTGGCAGCCAGTTGAGTTCGAAAGTTACCCGCCTGCTGATCGGTGGCGTGATGGTCGCCGGGGCGATCATCGCCATTGTCTTCGGTAAAACGCCACTTGACCTGATTGTATTTGCCCAGGCCATTACCATTTTCCTCGTGCCCTTTATCGGCATCGCGATGTATTCTGTCGCCAATAAAACAAAGGTCATGGGTGCCCGGGTGAACTCCCTGCCAATCAAAATTTTCGGTGCGCTGGGACTGGTGCTGCTCATCGTTTTGGCCATTTTCAACGCATATGCTATGTTTAATAAGTAAAAATGAATAATCAATGACGGGATTAGAAGCATTGGAGAAAGAGTTGTTGCAGCCTTCCGAAGCGCTGGTGAAAGACATCGCGGCGATCGAGGGGGATATTATCCTGCTGGGTGTCGGCGGCAAAATGGGACCAAGTATGGCCCGGCTGGCAAAACAGGCCATCGCCCGCGCAGGCACCGATAAAAAGGTGATCGGTGTATCGCGGTTTTCAGGGACTTCTCTGCGGGAAGCATTGGAGAAAGACGGCATAGAAACCATCGCGGCCGACCTGCTGGACGAGGCGCAGCTGGCCAGTTTGCCCGTGGTGCCCAATGTGATCTACCTCGCGGGGCAGAAATTCGGAACGTCGGGTGCCGCCTCCTTAACCTGGGCGATGAACACCTACTTACCCGGACGGGTAGC
>JBBSSY010000577.1:0-2746 GCA_038241595.1 Chitinophagales bacterium
TACCTCCTGAAAAAATAGTTATCAAGCCAAATTTTGTAGAAGATAATTACGCCAGCGCAACCATACAGCGGCAAGATCATTTCCTTTTTGTAGGTAGATTATCAGAAGAAAAAGGCATTCGGTTATTACTGGAAGTTTTTGCCGGCTCTTCTAAAAAGATCAGGATTATCGGTGATGGCCCACTGTTAGCGGCTGTAAAAAACGCTGCGGCAGCAAACAGCAATATAACTTACCTCGGTTACCAGGAAAAGACTTTTATCAGTGAAGAGATGAAACAGTGCACTGCCCTGCTCTTTCCATCTGTTTGCATTGAAACGTTTGGCATGACGATCATCGAAGCGTTTTCAAACGGCACACCGGTGATAGCGTCTAATATCGGCGCGGCTACGGACCTTGTAACAGACGGCTTCAACGGGATACTTTTTGAAAATGGCAACGCCCGGGACCTGGAAACAAAATGCCAGTTGTGGTTGGAGAAAGATGCTGACGACAAGAACAATTTCTATCAAAATTGTTATTCAACGTTTAAAGAAAAATATACGCCGGAAAGAAATTACGAACTGCTGCTTGCCATCTATAAAAAATGCCTGCGTCAACCATAAACCTGCAGGCCGAAGTAAAAGAACTCGAGGGTTTCACGGGTACAATATAAAGTGTGAGAGGCACCTGCTGGTATGATGAGAAATACTTCTTCTGCTAATTCATATTTTACTTCATCCACGATTATCTCGCCTGATCCTTTGGTGAAGAAAAAACATTCATCCATGTCGGGGTGACGGTGTTGTGGCACTGCTTCGTTGGGGAGCAGTCGGGCCCAGGCTATTTGTGTTACCCTGGTGAGATCGACGTAACCTTTTGATAATACCTTTTTTAAACCTGTTGGGTGTGAGGTGGAGACGGGTGTTATATTTTCGAGTTTCAGGTATACCAAGCGGCTTAATTTATGTTAGTTTTTTTAACCACAGAGGAACGCCAAGAGGAACCGCAGAGGAACGCAGAGGACAGCTTTGCGCTCCTTTGCGCTTCCTCTTTGCGTGCTTTGCGGTTAAAAAAAATCATACAGAAGTTATCCACCAAACATTTCCGCAAGGATCAGTTACCCCGCAGGTTCTTCCATAACTCTGGTCGCTGAGCTCCATTACCGAAGTACCGCCTTCAGCAAGCGCCTTTTGATAAGAAACATCTGCATCCTCCACATACACGAACAGGTTAGAGGTAGCGGTTTTCCATTGTTCCGTGGCTTCTGTAAACATGATCGTACAACCATCTATACTTACTTCCGCATGCATGATCTTATCATCGCGCAGTTGCTTGTGCTTTAGTTCAGCGCCAAAGATGCTGGTGGTAAAAGACAAAAACTTGTCTGCGTCTTTTAACATCAGGTAGGGCATAATCGCCTGGTGATTTTCTGGAATTGTCATTCCCTAAATTAGAAATATTAAATGACTTCTCAGCTCTTTTTTACCACAGAGAACAGCCGGAGAATACAATGGAGTGGCACAGAGGATAACTCTCTGTGTCACTCCATTGTATTCTCCGGCTGTTCTCTGTGGTTAAAAAAAAACTATGCCTCACCACGTTCCAAACACACCTTCATTCAAAAATGGTTCGACAGGTAATCACCGGAGTAAGTTAAATATCGGATCCAACTACCTGGCTGCAGTTTTTAGAACACCGCCATCTACCCACCAATACTGCCAGTTACCACCTGAAGCACCCGGCGACTTGAAATCCTTTACGTTAAAAGAACCATTGCCTCCGGTTGTTCCCTGCAATTCATACACTGTCAATGCGCGCTGCTTCCGGTTCCACTGCAATGGCTCACCAGTTTCGCAAGTTTCGGGTGACTTGCCTCGCCTGGATAAAACAAAATACGCTTTGCCGCTACCGAAAACCCTTGCGATACCATTCCCGTCGATACATACCGCTGTGCGCTCATCAGCAGCGATTGCTTTTGGGAAAATTTTCCAGTCTTTTATGATGCGGCTCATAAACACTACCAGTCTGCCCTGCCTGTTGCGGGTAACAAAATGCTGATCGGTAATAAGGTTTTGCAGGTAAGGGACCTGCAGGAAATCATTTTTGTATAACGTCACCAGTGTATCATAAGGATTCACCAGCAGTTTTTCTGAAACCGCGCTGCCGCCTTCACCACTGTAATAAATTGCTCCAAGTATCGCGCAGCCGGCGCTGGTACCGCCGAAGGGCACTTTTTTTATGTTGATAAGATAGTTGAGTGCGTCAGCGGTTTTTGTTCCCTTCCATTGATTCATGTACACAGACTGATCGCCGCCGGCAATGAACAACATCTCCGCGTTGCGGATGATGCGAATTACTTCGGGGTTCTCTGCCAGTTCTTTCGTATCGATTTTTAATGTTTCTACGGAGCTGACTTTACCAAGCCTGTAAACAAATGGGTTGTAGGCGTTGGTGCCGGCGGCGCGGATGATCACTACGTTGCCACCGCCGCTGCGGTCGATCATCCATTGAAAAGCTGCTTCTACATCTTTGCCGCCGCCCATGAGAACGGAGCCGGGGTTTGTTGCGGTGGTTACATCCGCGGTATCGCCGATAATACCCAGCGAGCCCGGGCGGGTGGTGTAGACTTTTGAAATTAGATTTTCTGCTGTTATTTCCTGGGCGTAGGTAATAATGCTCGATATGGCAGCGAGGATCAAGATAATAGGTAACATTTTCATAGCAAAGATTTTTTTAACCACAGAGAACGGCCGGAGAAGAAAGAAGA
>JBBSSY010000578.1:0-2745 GCA_038241595.1 Chitinophagales bacterium
GAAAGACATATCAGGAAGGCCGATATCACGCACAGCCATTGCCTGAAAACGGACAATTGCTGCGAAGTGGCTTCGCCGGCTCATGCGCATTGTTACCGGCACCAGTGCCTGACGACCATGCGCAAAACGGCCGCTGCGTTGGAGATCCCTACCAGCAAATACAGTCATTCCTTCCAGTCCAGGCTTGGCCAGGAACAATGGCTGAGGCCATACACCGATTTCAGGCTGAAGGAAATGCCCGCCGAAGGCATTAAAAAACTGGTGGTACTTTGTCCCGCGTTTGTGAGTGATTGCCTCGAAACATTGGAAGAGATCGCCATGCAGGGAAAAGAAACTTTTATGGAAGCCGGCGGCGAGTCGTTCACCCTGATTCCCTGCCTGAACGTTCACCCGACATGGATCCGTGCCATCCGCACCTGGGTGAGAGAAACCAGCACGAGCACTAAAATGTTGCTGAAATAACTGCATGTATTATTATATAAAGGCATTACATATTATATTCATCGTTACCTGGTTCAGCGGGTTGTTTTACGTCGTCCGCCTGTTTATTTACAATCAGGAAGCGCAGGAAAAGGAACCGGTAGAACGGGAGATTCTGCACCGCCAGTTCAACATCATGATCAAACGCCTTTGGTTTGGTATTACCTGGCCCTCTGCCGTATTAACACTCATCTTCGGGTTTTGGATTTGGTCGCTTTTCGGAACATTACCTGGCTGGCTGGCGATCAAACTGGGATTCGTCGTGGGCCTGTACGCCTACCACCTGACGCTTCATCGCCTGTTTCGCCAGCAAATGGCGGGCATTTTTAAATATACTTCGCAGCAACTGCGCATCTGGAACGAAGTAGCCACTATTTTCCTCGTGGCAATCGTCATGCTGGTGGTCGTAAAACAGGGCATCAGCCTGCTTTGGGGCCTTTCCGGGTTTGTACTTTTTGCGGTGCTATTAATGTCTGCTATTCGTGTCTATAAGCTTCTGCGTGCCAAATCCGGGTAGTCCGTGTAATTCAAATGACAGTTCTGTGATAATTCCAAGTTGTTACTGGGGGACCTTTGTGTTTTATTTGATGCAATGTTTTTAACCAGGATGAGTATTTTGATGACTGCTGCTATATGTGTATCGCTGTGCGCCACTGCACAGCTACCTGACAGCAGTTTATCAAAGGAACTGGAACAGGTAGTGATTACCGCCAACCGCAGTGAGCGGAAAATGGGCAATATCGCCATCCCTACCCAGGTGATTTCTGCCCAGATGATTCGTGCCACCGGTTCGATGCGTTTGCAGGATATCCTGCAGGAGCAGACCGGCTTAACGCTCGTCAATAGTCCGTTGGGCATTTCACTCGCCGGGTATCCGAACCTTTTCGGAGCCGGGATCCAGATGCAGGGACTTGATCCGGCCTATACGCTGATTATGATGGATGGGGAACCGCTGGTAGGGCGCAATGCCGGGATTTTGAAACTTGGCCGCGTGGCGGTGGGTAACATCAAACAGGTGGAAATAGTACGTGGTCCATCGTCCAGCCTGTATGGCGCCGATGCCATGGCCGGTGTTATCAATATAATCACCGAAAAACCGGTTAAAGCGCATGGCGAGTTGCAATTTCAATACGGGAGCCACAATGTTCGCAGCATGGCCGCTAATTATTCAAACAAAATCAATAAAACGACATTCCAGGTATTTTATAATCGGTACGCCACCGATGGCTATGACCTCGATAAAAACCTGTACGGACAGACCGTAGATCCATTCCAAGACAACTCCCTCGCGATCAAAATCAATCAATACCTCTCTCCCAACGCACAGCTTAGTTTTTCTGCGAGGTATTTTGATGAAAAACAACAAAACAATTATCGTGTCACCGAACAGGGGGTTGTAGAAACGGTCACCGGTACCACCAAAGAAAAGGATCGGGGCTTTAACTTGCAATACATCCAGCTGCTGAAGAACTCGTTTCGGCTGACGGCCCGGGTATATGCGAACAAATATGACAACACGTCAGATGTATTTTTTCAAAAAGACCAGACCCGTTTTGACCGGCTGCAATTTTCGCAGAGTCTTATAAAACCGGAGATACAATTGGAGAAATCGGCAAAAGAAGCCAGGTATATCGCCGGCGCCGGTATGTTGTCTGAACAAGTTGAAGCCAGCCGTTATGATGCCCGGCACAGCTTCACCACCCTATATGTTTTTACGCAGGAAGAATGGAAAATCGCTAAAAATTACAGCCTGATCGCAGGCGCACGACTCGATAAAAGAAACGATTACGACATGCGGTTCAGTCCGAAGATTGCCGCCAGCGGTCAGCTTGGCAAGAAGTTTTTCCTGAGTGCATCTGCCGGACTAGGATACCGCACACCGGATACCCGACAGTCTTATGCGCTGTTTACAAATTCGTCGGTAGGTTACACATTACTCGGAGCAAGCGTGTTGCGGGCAGGATTAGAAAAACTTACGCATGAAGGCCAGATTGACGCCACTGCAGATTTGTCACCCTATACGAAAACGGCTAACCTGCAGCCGGAAACGTCTTCCGGTGTAAACCTTGGCCTTCGGTATACCCCCACCAACCTCGTTGTTGTCAATGCCAACCTGTTCCGGAATGACCTGAAAAACTTAATAGACCGCTTTACGCTGCCTTTTGCCAAAACCAATGGCCAGTCGGTATACAGTTATCACAACGTAAATAAGGTATATACAGAGGGGGTTACCATGGATGCCTGCTGGAAAATGACCAAATATTC
>JBBSSY010000579.1:0-2719 GCA_038241595.1 Chitinophagales bacterium
AGCTGGTACTTGCCGGTAAAATTGGCTTCAAAGCCACCGCAGCGAACGATGGCATCGCGCGTGAGGATCATGCCGGAAGGCACCGGCGCCCGGCCGTAGGCGAGCGGGTACAATTCACTGAGCAGATCGGGTGGGGAGAAGAGCCTGTCCTGCTGAACGCCCACCAGGATGACTTCGTTTTGTTTTGGTGGATCCTGCTGCCAGTCGTACCAGTATTCAGACGCTTCACACAACAAACCCGCTTCGGGATGTGCCTGCAGGAGGCCCACCTGCACCTGCAATTTCTGCGGCAGCCAGACGTCGTCGCTGTCCAGGATAGCGACATATTTCCCAAGCGCGAGTGAGACACCCAGGTTGCGGCTGACGCAAACGCCTTTGTTGGCATGCCCTGCATGTTCGGAGTAGAAAATTTTACCAGGATGTAACGAAGCATATGATTTCGCGATCGACGAACTGTTGTCGGATGAACCATCATCGATCAGCCGCAGTTCCCAGTCCGTGAACAATTGTCCGATCACGCTGTCAATGGTTTCCGCCAGGAAGGCCTGGTCATTGAAGAAGGGTATGATTACCGTTACAAGCGGTGCGAGCGGTTCATGCATGGATTACTTTTTCTCTCTAGGCCAACCGGTATTAAACCTGCACTTGGCTATCATTAAAAGTAAAAAGAAATTCGCTCAATCGACGGATGTCTTTTGTTCCCGATATTACGGACATCTGCACACAAAAAAAGCCCACGAGGGGCTTTAAAATCAATAGGGTGCCAGGGTTCTAATAACTTTAAACTTTAAACCTTAAACTCTCATGTTCTTAGTTCAGCGAGAATGTTGGCAAATTCCACGAGCCCTGAACCGGTGGTTCGAGCAACAGCATCCGTTTGATGCGTTGGAATTTCTTGGCTTCAAACACGGCCGTGATATTTTCCTCCAGTTCAGTAATGGTTTCACCCTTGTAACCCAGCACGGTCACATCTTCCTGCAGGATCGGCAACACCGCCTGCAATTTAAGGTTGTTGATATTGCTGTCTGTTCCATCGATGACAACCATGTCAAAACGTTCCTTGTGCAGCAGTTCGATCGCCGCCTCATCATTCGCCACGATGTTTACATGAAAAGGATGCGCAACATTTGTCCAGGCAGTTAAAACACTACTATTATCGGGCTGATTAGCTACTACTAAAATACTTTTTTTATTCATATTTGACCATTTGATAGGGCATGCAACAATTATTGTGCAGGGAGTACGAATGGCCCACAAACGGCAGGAAATACGGGCAATTGTGACTCATTGACGTGTAAACACTTAATTGGCGTCACTCAGTCAGGAATTGACTTACTTTTGGTCGTTATCCCGGAATACCCGGCCGGGAAATTGTAGCATCGTATTTATGAAAGCATTCTGCCATGAAGGACAACGGTAACGGACTTTCACCACGAGATACGTCTGCCAGCCGGCACCTGGAGGCGCTGTTTCCAGGAATGGACTGGAGTAAAACACCATTGGGCAACACGGAAGACTGGCCCGAATCCCTGCAAATCATCCTTCAGACCATCCTGCATGCGCCCATGCCCATGTTGATATTGTGGGGTCCGGAATTGGTGCAGTTGTACAATGATCCATATTATTCGCTTATGCGGGGTGCCATCCCGCCCACACTCGGTCTCTCCACCAGGGAAGTATGGTCTCATGCCTGGGATTCGATAGGGGCCACATTAGAAAGCGTTTTAAACCAGGGAAAATCATTGGTGCTGGATGATCATCCATTTATTTTTCCAACCGGCGACGGGAACGATCATCGATTAGTTCGGTTCGCCATGAGTCCGCTGTTTGATGCAAAGGCGAGGGTGGAAGGTGTGCTGGTATGCATTCTGGACAATAAAGCTGGATTAGACGATAAGCAGCGTGCCAGCGCGAAAATGGCTCAACAGTCGACCGCTTATTATAAAATGATTTCGGAAGTACAGGATTATGCCATCATTTTGTTAGACCGGGAAGGCGTCATTCAAAACTGGAACAAGGGCGCTGAGCAGATCAAACAATACATGGAGTCGGAAGCCGTGGGTAAACCCTTCGAGATATTTTACCTGCCGGAAGACCGCAAGAGCGGCCTGCCCGGTAAGTTGTTGAACGAAGCAGTGCTGCAGGGCCGGGCTATCCACGAAGGCTGGCGGTTGCGGAAAGACGGGACGCGATTCTGGGGCAGTATTACCCTGACGGCCATTCATAATGATGAAAATGAAGTGATCGGCTTTTCAAAGGTGACGCGAGACCTCACCGATAAAAAACTCAGTGATGACCAGCTGAATGAATATGCCATGGAACTAAAGCACCAGAATGACCTGCTGCGAAAAAGTGAAGAACGTTACCACCAGATGATCGCCGAAGTGCAGGATTATGCCATCATCCTGCTGGATACCCGCGGCGATATTCAGAATTGGAATGCCGGCGCAGAAAAAATAAAAGGCTACAAGGCTTCGGAAATTGTTGGTAAAAATTTCCGGCTTTTTTATACCGCCGATGACCGTGACAAACGGTTTCCTGAACAGTTGCTCGCTGAAGCTGTGCAGAACGGACGGGCACTGCATGAAGGCTGGCGCGTGCGTAACGACGGGTCTAAATTCTGGGGCAGCATTGTGATCAGCGCCCTGCATGGCCAAAATGGCGCGCTCATCGGTTTCTCCAAGGTAACCCGTGACCTGACCGAACGCAAACTGGCCGA
>JBBSSY010000580.1:0-2714 GCA_038241595.1 Chitinophagales bacterium
CCGGAAGCCTATGTAGCCTCCTTAAACCATCCCAATAAATACCGAATTGCGTATTTTAAGGATGCCCTTGACCATCCAGGCCTCGACCGCGAGATGGCGACAACCATTTTGGCATACTTTGAAGACTTGAAGAACCTCGGCCACGAAGTGATACCGGTTGATTTTGAATTCCTTGATTACATCGTACCTACCTATTATGTGTTGACAACCGCTGAAGCCTCAACGAATCTCTCTCGTTTTGATGGAGTGAAATACGGGTTTCGTGATTTCGATCAAAGTCTTGATTTAACAGAATTTTACCGACGGACCCGGTCGCAGGGTTTCGGCTGGGAAGTTAAACGCCGCATCATGCTTGGAACTTTCGTGTTAAGCACTGGGTATTATGATGCCTATTTTACCCAGGCGCAACGCGTACGGCGTCAACTGGTTGATAAAACGCAACTGATTTTCAAAGACTTCGATGCGATTGTATTGCCGACCGTTCCGTCACCGGCTTTCAAATTCGGTGAAAAATCAGCCGATCCAATCGAAATGTACCTGGCTGACATTTACACGGTTTACGCGAACCTTGTTGGCATTCCCGCCGTTTCGATCCCCCTCTTTACCCACTCCAATGGTATGCCATTCGGCCTGCAGGTTATGACTAACCGTTTTTTGGAACTATCTTTGCTCCAATTATCGCATCAAATGATGCACCAATAAAGTCAATCAGAATCCATTTAGGCGCTGACTTTTATTTATGTACTTAAAACCAGGTCATGAAGAAACTTTTATTGTGTTTGGTTCCCGGCGTTGCTTTCTTCTTGACAGTCAGTGCTCAATCAAATCTTTCCAGTAAAATATTACTTTCTTATGCTGATACCAGCGGAAGAAACGAATTAAGGGCACAACGAATAACCCCGGATACAAAAAAGGCGATTCAAAATCCCGCTTATAGTTTCAAAGATCTTTTTGAATCAAACGGATTAGGTATTGCGGCCAGTGGCGGCCCACGGCTAAATCCCCGCGCAGTAACCTTTGTAAAAGATTATATAGACAAGAACGGCAGGGACCTTACAAAACTAAAAACCTGGGGACTACCATTTTTTAACATGATGGATGGCATCCTGTTACAAAATAACCTTCCCCGTGAACTCAAATACCTGGCGGTTATCGAATCCCGCCTGAATCCTGCTTCCGTGTCGTGGGCCGGAGCCGTTGGCCCCTGGCAGTTTATGCCGTCCACCGCCATACAACTTGGATTGAAAGTGAATCGCTACGTAGACGAAAGAACAAATTATATCAAGAGTACAGAGGCGGCTGCCAAATACCTTACGAAGCTGTACGACCAGTTTGGGGATTGGCTATTGGTAATCGCCGCTTATAATGGCGGACCCGGTAACGTTCTTAAAGCAATTAAAAAAAGCGGTAGTCGCAATTTCTGGGACATACAATATTTCCTGCCTGCCGAATCAAGAAATCATGTAAAGAAATTCATAGGTACGCATTATGTTTTTGAGGGACAAGGTGGACTTACCACGCTTACGAAAGCGGAAAGCGAAAACCACTATGGCGTGAAAGGCAGTTTCGCAATTAATCGCAACCTGACCCAGGAAGAACTTACTTCCGCTAAAGGATTGGTTGTTACCGGCAAATATCATTCAACGGTGATTGCTAAATATCTTAATATGGATGTTAGTGATTTCAACAGGTATAATCCGTCTTTCGACAAACTTATCGTTGGTAAGAAAGGAAATTACGACATGCAGTTACCTGCTGATAAGATGGAGCTGTTTCTGGCTCATAAATATAAGATACTGAATGAGTCCATCCAGCTTTTGCTGACGAATGCGTCTTTTACGGCTGACGAGTCTGCAAAGGTTCAATAACCCGATAAAAAGTAGGTGGCATCTGTACATACTATAGGCGTGCCAGCGTCGCCTCGATTGCAGCTGCCTTTAATAAACATTCTTCATATTCTTGCTCCGCATCGCTGTTATGTGTGATCGCAGAACCTGCCTGGTAAGAGAGGTATCCGGTTTCTTTGTTATAAAGCAGGCTTCTGATTACCACGTTGAAATCGAAGTTCCCCTCTGGCGTTACATAACCCACTGCCCCGGAGAACAAGCCCCTTTTAGATCGCTCATACTGTTCTATAAGTTCCATCACCTTTTTTTTGGGGGCCCCGGTCATTGAACCCATCGGAAATGTGGCTTTGATCGCCTCTGTCCAGTGAAATCCGGGCTTGATATGGCCGCTAATGGTAGATATCATCTGGTGTACATGCGGAAACGAATAAATGCCAAAAAGTTCATCCACCTGCACCGAGCCTTCGATGCAGATCCTCGACAGGTCATTCCTGACGAGGTCAACGATCATTACATGCTCTGATCGTTCCTTTGTACTTGCTGCCAGTCGCCCCTTGCTTGCAACATCCGCCTTTTCGTCCTGCAAATAACGTGCTGCCGTTCCCTTTACTGGTTCGGAGATGAGCCGCGTGCCCAGCTTCTTCAGGTACCTTTCCGGGCTTGCACAACAGAGGTATTTGTGGTGGCATTTATAAAATGCACCGAATGGATTTGGCGAGATGTCATTCAACGCCAAAAAGACGTTCAGTGGATCTACCACCGCGCCTTCTGAAAAAAATTCCTGGCAGAAGTTTATTTCGTAACAATCGCCTCGGTGGATATGCCGCAGTAACTGTTCAATCGTTGACAGATAGTCCTGTCTTGTAA
>JBBSSY010000581.1:0-2704 GCA_038241595.1 Chitinophagales bacterium
CCACATAAAGTTGCGAATTAATGGTTCCCTGCGTTTTGTCATAAATGGTCAGCTTACCCTTTTCTTTGTAAATAGTCGTGGTCGTAAATAATTCAAGCGGGTTGTGGTGTTCGGTACCATGAAAAAATTCCGCCGATACCCGGGCAAAAGATTGATCAAAAGCTTTTTGGAAATTACCGGACGGTTTCGGCGGCAGGGGCTTCAAAACCGTGGCCAGCCCCAGTTTCGGCGGGCGCGCTGCAGCAAGATTTTGTTTTAGGTTGGTATTGAAAGGCTCTTGCGTGCAGTCAAAGGTAACAAGCGACGCCGCATACCTGGCCGCTTCGAAACTGTCTGCCACCACGAGTGCAACCGGCTGGCCATTGTACAAAATATGTCCGTTTTGAAAGGGCCGGAATGGGCTACCTGGCGGGGCATCCATATCGGCATACTGGATGTTAAACCAGGCAACGGGCGGCCGGTTCTCATGCGTGAAAATTTTGACTACACCCGGCACGGCACTGGCCGCTTCGGTATGAAAAGCGGTTATTGTCCCTTTCGTCACCGGGCTGTTAACAACGTATCCAAACAGTAAACCGCTCACGTTATATTCTCCTGAATACTTCGCGGCGCCGGTTACTTTGAGATGCCCTTCGATGCGGCTGAGGGGCTGTCCAATCAATGGAGCCGTTACTATTGGTTCGCGGGGCATTTTATCATCTTCAATCATAAGGTCGTGCATTTTCTGTAGACAATTTGATGCTAGGCCGAAGGTTGCGCGCCGGGCAACTGGGTCTCCGGTTCCAGGGCCATCATACCATTGCGGATGATGGCGCGTTTGGCAAGCGCTATCTTAAAGCGGTTATATTCGTATCCTTTAGCGCCTTCGAGCATGATGTCTGCGGCCGCGGCGAAATGTTCGCGGGAGGCCGGTTTCCCGGAAAGGTACCACTCGGCTTCTACTACGCGCCAGGGTTTGTGTGCAAGGCCGCCGAGTGCGATGCGAGCCTCCCGGATGACATTCCCGTCCAGTTCGAGCCCGGTTGCAACAGACACCAGTGCGAAGGCGTACGAATTACGATCGCGCAGTTTCAGGTACGAATAATTTGTTGAAAATCCCTGTGCAGGCAAATCGATGCTGGTGATGATTTCACCATGCTGCAGGTTATTATCGAGGTGCGGTGTATCCCCCGGCAGGCGGTGGAAATCAGCAAATGCCAGTTGCCGTTCACCACCCGGACCGCTCACATGTACCGTCGCCTCCAGGGCTGCAAGGGCGATACACATATCTGACGGAAACACGGCGATACAATGTTCACTTGTACCCATGATCGCCATGATGCGGTTATACCCGGTAATTGCCGAACAGCCACTGCCTGGCTGGCGTTTGTTACAGGGGGTGTTGGCGTCATAAAAATAATAACAACGCGTGCGTTGCAACAGGTTGCCGCCATTGGTGGCCATATTGCGGATCTGTCCGGACGCACCCGCCAGTATGGCCCGCGATAACAAGGGGTACCTCGATTCCACCAACGGGTGGTACGCGGTATCCGCATTCGTGCCAAAGGCGCCCAGTCTTAATCCACCATTTGCCGTTTCTTCAATCGCATGAAAACCATCCACATGATTCACATCAACGAGTGCACTGGCATGCGTTACCTGGTACTTCATCAGGTCGATCAGATTTGTACCGCCAGCTACATACTGCGCCCCTTCCATTGCCACCAGGCTGTCAACCGCCTCACCAATGGTTTTTGCTCTTGTATAGCCAAAATTATTCATGAGCGACTCCTTCTTTCACCTGCATGATGGCATCGATGATATTTGTATTGGCGCCGCAGCGGCAGAGGTTTCCACTCATCAGCTCCTTGACCTCTTCCCGGGTGTTTGCCCGGCCTTCCTGCAGCATGCCGATTGCGCTACAGATTTGTCCTGGTGTACAGTAACCGCACTGAAACGCGTCGTGGTCTATAAATGCCTGTTGTAAGGGGTGTAAACCCCCGTCGCCCGCAATCCCTTCAATGGTTGTTATTTCTGAACCGTCTTTCATGACAGCCAGTGTAAGACAGCTTATGATTCTTTTGCCATCGCAAATAACCGTGCAGGCACCGCACTGGCCGTGATCGCAGCCTTTTTTGGTACCGGTGAGATCGAGGTGCTCGAGCAGGGCATCCAGCAGGGATTCCCAGGGCAGCACCGTTAATTCCCGGGCATACCCGTTTATCTGCAGGGCAACCTGGACGGCGGAAGAAATAATCATAGTTGAGAATTTGATAGGAGTGACTGTAGATCAGCACACCCGGCGAACCGGATGAGATATGCTATTTGACCGATGTAAATTTTCTAATCCAACCTGTATAATATACAATAAAAATCTCATGCCAGTACGATTCTGCCGACGCCCTGACGTATTTGGTAAAGTCGCTCCAGGTTCAGCGATTACTACCGGTAACCGTAAATGGATATGCGTCGCGACCACACCATGGGCAGGCTTTTGCAGGTCGAAACACGCGCCAGGTTGTTGCCCGCCAGGTCTTCAGGGATGGGTCGGCAACCACTTGATACGTACTCAGGGCCCACGGGAAGGCGGGCGTAAACAAAGTGATACGTTCGCGGTTGGCAACCCTCAGCGCGCCTTCAGCCGTGTTGCCCTGCCGATCTTTTAATGATTCTATGAAATGAAAGAAAACAAGGTGAACGGTTTCGGAAGGGAGGATTGATCCAA
>JBBSSY010000582.1:0-2700 GCA_038241595.1 Chitinophagales bacterium
AAATGCTGCGCGGTTTGCACCGGCACGAGTTTGTCTTTTGGTCCCAGGAAAAAAATTGTTGGCGGAAAGCCTTTCCGTACATTATGCAGGGGTGAAAATTCGAGGTAGCGCTCGCCGATCCGTTCATAGCCGTAACCTGCTTTGCTGTTGTCGATGACAGGATTAAACAAAACCAGCGCATTGGGTTTCGCACTGACTGAAAGATCATCGCCCGCTTCATTGATGGTTTCGTTGGTTAAACAGGCGGCAGCCAGGTGTGCGCCGGCAGAACCGCCCGAGCCCACGATGTTGTCAGGATCTATCTGTAGCGTGCGGGCATTTTTACGCAGGTAGCGCATCGCCGATTTCGCATCTTTCAACGATTCAAAAGGCGTGGTGCCCTGGCGCGATTGCACGCGGTAATCTGCCAGGAAAACCACCATGTCTTTTTCCACGCAATGCTTCGCCATGAACTCGAATTGCGAGATCTTTCCATTGACCCAGCCGCCGCCAAAAAAGAATATGATGGCCTTGTATATTTTACCTGCTTCGAAACCGGCCGGCTGGTACATCTGCATCTTCAGGGTAACCGTGTCGATTTTTTTATAGGAGAATTCGGTAACCGTTTGCGCGTGTATCGCACCCGTTACGACGAATTGTACCAATACCAAAAACAGGATAGTTGATTTCATAAAAGATGATTTACATGTATTACGCGCATGGCTACCCGCCGGCTGCGGCAGTAAGTTCTTTAGTATTCCAAATATCCACCTGGCCGTTATTTTGTTGCGGTAAACCGGGTGTGCTCCTGCCTTCGCGCACGTATTTTTCGAGCAGAGCGGTAAGGCGTTTTACCACATCCGGGTGTTGGGCCTGAACGTTGTGCTCCTCCCTGATGTCCACGGACATATCGTAGAGTTGCACCGGTGGCAGGCCTTGTTTGGCGGCGGCCACATCCCGCGGTGCGGCCCATCCGCCACTGCCCGGGCACAACTCCAGTTTCCACTTGCCTTCGCGGATTGCGAAAAAGCCATTGATGGAATGATGCACCGTGGCTTCGCGGATGGCTTTCGTAGAGACACCCTGTAGATAGGGAAAAAGGTTGTAGCTGTCTTCCGCGGCATTGTCCGGTATTTTCGACCCGGTAATGGCGGCGGCGGTGGCCATAAAATCAGACAGGCAGATCGTCTCGGCGTTGGTGGTATTCGCTTTTACGGTCCCCGGCCAGCGTACGATAAACGGGATGCGGTGACCGCCTTCCCAGATATCGGCTTTGTAGCCTTTGTAGATATAACTTGGTTGATGACCCAGTGCTTCCACATCAAAGTCCTTTAACACATACGGCGCAAAACCATTGTCACTGGTAAAGATGACCAGGGTATTTCCTGCCACCTTGTTTTGATCCAGCGCCTTCATCACCTCGCCCACGGCCCAGTCTGTTTCCGCCACGTAGTCGCCATATTCCGTCACGCCGCTGGTGCCTTTAAACGTCTTGTCTGGCACGATCGGTGTGTGCGGCGAAGGCAACGCGAGGTAAAGAAAGAAGGGCTTCTTTGTTTGCGCCTGGTCTTTGATAAAAGAGACGGCTTTCGCCGTAAAATCAGGCACGCAGTTGACGGCTTCGAAGTCTTTGGTGGCCGGACCGGCACGCACCCATTTTTTGGTAACATCGGGGATGCCAACCGTATGATCCTGCTCGATGTATGCAAACGGCGGCATATCCAGCGAGGCACTGATGCCATAGAAATAATCGAAGCCAAGCGTCACCGGGCCATGTTCGATGCGGCGACTATAATCGTATTTACCTTTAGACGTATCGCTCGCGGCTGGCCAGTCAAGGCCGAGGTGCCATTTGCCGATACAGGCATTGGTGTATCCCTTTGCATGGAGCATATCGGCGACGGTTAAGCGCGCGGAGTCTATCAACGGCGGACTGTACCCGGTTAACACCCCGCTTTTTAAACGCGTCCGCCAGGCATACCGACCGGTGAGTATGCTGTACCGCGAGGGCGTACATACTGCCGAAGAGGAATGAACGTCGGTAAATGTCATGCCCTGGTGACCCAGCCGGTCGATATTGGGCGTTTTGATTTTTCCGCCAGGGTTGTAAAGTTTTACATCGCCGATGCCGAGGTCGTCGGCCAGGATGTAGATGATGTTTGGCAGGCTTTGCTGACTGGCTGCCCGTGAAACCGTGATAGCCAGGAAAGCAAGAAGCAACAGTTTTTTCATATACAGGTGCATTCGTTTTATGGTTTTCTTCTTAATACCAGCAGCATGTCCCCACCCGCGGGCGAAGTGATTTTGAGCAGTCCATCGACCGTATTGGCGACACCCTTCACCGTGGTGTTCGACACCGGGTTAAACCAACTGGCTTCATAAGAGAGATTTTCAATATTGTACAAGGTGATCATTCCTGTTTTGGGCAGGTAGGCAACAATCAGGTTGCGGTCCGTGGTTTGAGACACCGTGATGAAGTTACCCGGCTGTTGGTCGCCGGGTTGCATCGCCAGCAATTGCGGTGCGGGTACCAGGTTCCACCAGTCGATGCTGCGCATAAAATTCGCGAGATAACCCGTCTGTACGCTGCCCGGCAAATAGATCGCTTTGTTCCAGCGGCTCGCCGATTCGCCCTTACCGCCATGGTTCAGGATCACTTCGCCTTCACGCAGCCAGGGCCAGATGCCGTTCGCACCATACGTGATGCCGGCGGTCGGCGCT
>JBBSSY010000583.1:0-2699 GCA_038241595.1 Chitinophagales bacterium
GCACCATTGGCGGGATTTGCAAAAAGCGTTCTTTCATCCCCGCTGCCATAGCCGAATTTTCCGCTTCCTGAAGGCCACGATTCGGTACCGGTGCCTGACATACTTTTCCAGGAATTGCCCGGATCTGTTCCATTTTCCAGGTACTTCCAGGTGCTGCCAAATTTCAGGTAAGTAGAATCTGCATAAACAGAACCGGTACCCAGGAGAACGACCAGTGTAAACAACCATTTTGTAGCGCCAAAAGCTTTCATAAATACGTAGGTATGTACCAGGGCCATGAAAAAGATGATCCGAAACAGGCGGCTAATTCAACAGGATTTGGGAAAGGGATTTACAACGGATAGGTTGGAGAATGGAATAGGTGCATTAAATATACCAGTTATTCAAAGCAGATGATCGCTAATTTTTACAATGCAGAAAAAATTCTACCAGGTTGATTGTCAGCATAAAAAAGCCACCGGGCGGCGACATTAATGATTTTAAGCCGTTTTACGGCAACGACACCCTGAAGCCATCCTTCCCATTATGGTAATCATCGTCTTCTTTTTTGCACCACCAGAATAGTTTGTGGTTTATAGTTTGTAGTTTCTGGTTAGTTGTTTAATTCTTTGAAAGGTTCTTTTCTTCTTAACTACAAACTATAAACTACAAACCATAAACTATTCAATTTTTTGTTATTCTGGCGTTAACCTGTGGGCAAAAAAGAATAAATTAATAGCTTTGCCCCCTGATTCGTGGACGCTTTTTTGACCGATCGCGCTTGCCGATGGACATGTTGCCGTACCGGATCACAACAAATTATTTATACAAATTCGTAGCTATGTTGACAAATCCTTCTTTAATGCTTATTGAAATGCCGGGCGGCGGCGAACTGATCGTTATTTTAGTGGTGGTGCTGCTGTTGTTCGGCGGTAAAAAAATTCCCGAACTGATGCGAGGTCTTGGCAAGGGCATTCGCGAGTTCAACGACGCCAAGGCAAACGTGACCAGCGAGTTGGAACAGGGTTTGAAAGATACGCCGAAGAGCACAGAGACCGCCACTACCGTTTCACCCGTTACCGGAAGTACAACGACACCGGTCACGCCTGTTTCAACTACTTCATCTTCGTTTGATCATTAGCAGTTGTGACCGGTTTTGATGGAATGATTTGCTGGAAACTTTACCGGTAGCTATGCCCCATTGCCTGAACTCATGCGGATCAGTCGATGGAGCATACCTACCGGTTACAGCGTCACCTGGTAAAATACCTGTTATTTTGCTGGCTGATGTAATTAAGTTTGCAGTTATTCGTTCACCTTAAAACCGAGAATGCCGTTTACGCTATCACATCCAGCCCTCGTTATTCCTTTAAGTTCCCTGCGTTCCCGGTGGTTCTCCGATACGGCACTGATCATTGGCAGTATTGTTCCTGATTTCGAGTATTTCCTGCGCATGGCGCCCTTCAGCCGGTACAGCCATACCTGGAAGGGATTGTATTGGTTTGATGTTCCGCTTGGCCTTATACTATGTTTTGTTTTTCATAACATCGTTCGCAATCCGCTGATTCAAAATGCACCTTTCAACCTCAACATAAAACTGCTCAGGTACCAGCGATTTAACTGGAATGCGTACTACAGCAAAAAGTGGCTGATTATCCTCGTTTCCTTGTTTATCGGCTCTTTATCCCACATTGTGTGGGATCGTTTGGCGCACAAGAGTTACTATTTTTTAAGCGTCATTCCTGGCCTGAAAGACAGTTCGTACATAGTGGGCCATCCTTTGCGTGTCTACCGCATTTTCCAGACGTTTTATTCAACGATCGGGCTGGCCGTGGTACTCCGTGCCCTGTGGAAGGTGCGGGTCGATAACGGACTCACCCCTATCCATAAAATAAAAAGTTATTGGATAGCTGTCGGCGTCGCAGCTGCGGCGATTTTTACTTTTAATATGGGGCGGAAGGACGGCATTCACCTGGACGATTTCCTGGGGTCAATGATCGGCGCGTTCCTTTTTGCATTGATCATTATTTCGTTTTTCACTTCGCTGTTTGCGCACAGGAGGATGAAGGAACAATAACCAGCGATTCAAGGTCACCTGCTCAATTCAAGCCGTTTCTAGAGCACGCTTGTACCAGTCTACCGCTATATTCAACCCGCTCAGCACGGAAACGTCGGGATGATAACCAATGAGCCGGCTTGCTTTTGAAATGGTAGCCAGGCTATGTTTTACATCACCACGCCGGTCTTCCCGGTATACGGGTCGAAGATCAATGCCAATAATTTCAGTTATTCGATCCCACAACTGGTTCAGGGTGGTACGTTCCCCAAAGGCGATGTTTATTACTTCATGCCTGTTGATTTCTTCCGTTAACATGGCCCTGATATTCGCCTGTACCACGTTCTCGATAAAAGTAAAATCGCGGCTGTGTTCGCCGTCACCGTTGATAAACGGCGCCTCATTTTTCAAGGCAGACTGAATAAATAAGGGTATGACCGCAGCATAAGGACCCTGTGGATTTTGCCGCGGACCAAACACATTAAAGTAACGCAGTCCGATGGTATGAAAATCATACACTTTGGAGAAGTTACCGGCATACAGCTCATTGACGTATTTAGTGACCGCATAAGGCGACAGGGGATTGCCGATCTTGTCTTCCTCTTTAGGTAATCCAGGATGATCACCATAAGTACTTGAACTGGCTGCATATACCATTTTGGTA
>JBBSSY010000584.1:0-2691 GCA_038241595.1 Chitinophagales bacterium
CCAATTTTTAACTCCTGCATCTTTACCATATTGAATTTTTTCTTGTTTCGAATGTAGAAAGGTTACCTCAATCTACCAAATATTCCGCGCGCTTGCCAAAAGGATTGGTTGGAACGGATGTCCTTGTTGAAAACAGTTAATTTTGCCCGGTTACGCAATCACAACTATTTTATTTTGACCAGAATAGGCCTTATTTCAGATACCCACTCCTACCTGGATGACCAGGTGTTCAAATACTTTGATAAATGCGATGAGATCTGGCATGCCGGAGATTTCGGTACGCTGCAGGTGGCTGCCGCATTACGTGGCTTTAAACCGCTGCGCGGCGTGTATGGCAATATAGACGGACCTGACATACAGCAACAGTACCCGGAGAAACTGAGATGGCTCTGCGAGGAAGTACCTGTTTTTATGACACATATCGGCGGTTTTCCGGGAAAGTACTCACCGCTGGCAAAAGCTGACCTGTTTAATAATCCACCGCAATTATTTATTTCCGGCCATTCACATGTATTAAAAGTCATCTTCGACCAACAATTACAATGTCTTCACATGAACCCTGGCGCTGCAGGCAAACACGGCTGGCACAAGATCCGGACAATTATCAGGTTCGTGATAGATGGAAAAGACATGAAAGATTGCGAAGTGATCGAACTGGGAAAGCGGTAGTTTGAGGCGGGAGACCCACTACCTTTCCGGCGTTGCTGACACCTGGTGGGTACCCGGGATCAACGGACGGCCGATTCCTTTCCTTGCAGGCCAGGGAATGGTGACCAGGATGATTACCAGGGCGATGGTGTAAAACCAGAACGTTTTTGTATGCTTTGATTTATCAGAGATTTGTTTTTTGCCCACGCCCCTGCCGATGGTGATCAATACGATCGCCAGCAACATGCCCACGAAGTGCTCTACCGTCCAATACCGGTAGACCGGGTTCTTCATAACCTCCCCCATACCCAACTGGCGAATGGCTGCAAGTCCCCAGGCACCTGCAAACCACTGGTACAGACCAATGAGTAAAGTAATATGGGCCGAGATCATTAAAAACAACCCGATTTTTTTATCGCCATTGCTAAAAATCCTTCGGTTCTTCATACCGGTGAATGCTTTGTAGATGGCGATTACCAACAACACCAGGATCACCCAACGCAGGAGATTATGCAGGTCTAATAAACCGTTGTACATATTATCTTATTTAAATTTATTGTCACAGTCCCTTTTTGCGCGTCAAATCTACATCCAAAATACATGACTCGTCACTTTTTATTCAGAAAGACCGCCTGATGCCAATGCCTTATGGGACGTTAATTTTTCCACGTTGTGATTCATCCATCCTTAAATCTGTTAGTTTTGAAATATGAAGAAGGGATTTTTCAGACTTTTTGTTGTCTTCTTGGTTCTTACCTGCTCTGGTTGTGGCAACGAAGCAGATGACAGGGATGCCCAAAACACGAATATTCTTCATGAACCGCCATTTGAAAACCTTACGGATAGCATCAGTCGATTTCCGCAACTGGCGCCTTTATACAGTAAACGCGCAGAACTTCTTTCTCAGCATGATCGCCACGACCTGGCAACGACCGATTTTAAAAAAGCCTGGGAATTACAACCGGATGAAACAAACGCCCTTCTTTTAACGACTAATTTATTTCTCGCCGGGAAGGAAAAAGATGCCATCCGCCTCCTCAAAAATTGCCAGCAGAAATTCCCCGGTCAACCGGAATTTTCCCGTCGGCTCAGTGAGGCCTACCTGCAGAGCGGTCAAACCGAAGCTGCGCTACAAGAGTACAATGCCTTGTTGGCCCATGACTCTACGAACTTTGAAGCCTGGTATGAAAAAGGCGTTATCCTGGCGCAACAAAAGGATACGCTACGTGCAGTTCAGGCCCTGGAGAATGCCTATTCGCTTCAACCGTTGCAAACCTATGGTGTGACGCTGGCTAATATATATGCAGAAACAAAAAATCCAAAAGCAGTGGTCGTCTGTGATCAATTGATTAAAAAAGACAGCCTGCAGGAGCTCACCGATGCTGTTTTTATAAAAGGGATCTATTTTTCAAACACAAACAAACAGGGCCTTGCCCTGGAACAGTTCGATGACTGCATTCGGCGCGATTGGAAATTCGTGGAGGCTTACATCGAAAAAGGGATCATTTTGTTTAAAGAAGACAATATGGATGAAGCCCTGAAAACCTTCGCACTTGCGGCAAATGTCTCCAATACCTACCCCGATGCCTATTATTGGATGGGCCGCTGTTTTGAAAAAATTGGAAAAAAAGAGGAAGCCCGCGACAGCTACAGCCGCGCACTCACCTTCGACCGCAACTTCAGCGAAGCCGGCGAACGCCTGGAGCGGTTAAAATAACCCAGCGAAAAACGCTTATTCTAGATCAAGTTCCTGCGGGTCAAGTAAAAACCACGATCTTCGCCGCAAAATCTAACTATGCCCATTATTGCCCCATCGCTGTTGGCTGCGAATTTTTTAAAGCTGGAAGATGAATGCAATATGATTAATCAAAGTGAGGCTGAATGGTTTCACCTCGATGTGATGGATGGCCGTTTTGTACCAAACATCAGTTTCGGCATGTCTGTCATCGAATTCATCCGCTCTGCCACGAACAAAATTTGTGATGTCCATTTAATGATTGAAGAGCCGGAGCGTTATGCAACCGCTTTTAAGAAAGCGGGTGC
>JBBSSY010000585.1:0-2688 GCA_038241595.1 Chitinophagales bacterium
AAACAGGCTGTAAGGCGTTGCGCAGATGATTTTATTGCTGCCGGCGATCAGTTTTGTAGCCTGGTGATACGGCAGGTAATCCCGCCAGTTGCCTACCGGCACCTGTGCATAAATATCGCCATTCCCAGCCAGGAAGGCCAGCAGCCAAACAAATGCGCTTTTCATCATTCCGGGTCCCTGGTTGAAGAAATAATAAGTGATTAAAAAATGTGTCTGCAACAATTCAAAATTAGCTTTCTTTGTCGGCGTGAAATTAACTACATTCCATGCATTCTACCGATTCAGTCGAAGCAATCATTTTTAGCATAAATATGTAAAAGCATGTGGGAAAGCACCGGCAGGTTAGTATTGAAATACAGGGTCTTTTTAGTGGCTTTGTTGGCGGTATCTACCATTTTTATGGGCTGGCACGCCAGCAAGGTGGAACTCAGCTACGAATTCAGCCGGGCGATCCCGGTGGACAACATTAAATATGTTGAATACCAGAAGTTCAAGTCATTGTTCGGGGAAGACGGCAACCTGATGGTGATCGGGTTACAGTCTGACAAACTGTTTTCTGAAGCCCTGTTCAACGATTATAAAAAGATGAACCTGGCGCTGCGAAAAATTCCCAGCGTGGAGGACGTGTTGTGCATGACGAGTGCCATCACGCTGATTAAAAACGACAGTACGAAAAAACTGGTCAGCACCCCGGTGTTCCCAGCCGGCACACTTGACCAGGCAACGATAGACAGTTGTTCAGCTATTTTTAAAAGCCTCCCCTTTTACCGCGGCCTCCTGTACAACCCGGCGACCAATGCATATCTCACTGCGATTCGGATCAATAAAAACATCCTCAGTTCAAAAAAGCGAAACATCGTTGTTGCCGACATCGTCGAGGTTGGCGAAGCCTTTGGCAAACGGAACGGCGTTGAACTGCATTACAGCGGCCTGCCGCTGATCCGGACGAATGTTGCCATCAAGATAGCCAATGAAATGAAATGGTTTTTGCTGGGCTCGCTGCTGTTGTCTGCTTTGATCCTGTTGTTATTTTTCCGGAGTTTCAGCACTATGCTGCTCTCGCTGGCTGTGGTGATTACCGGGGTGATCTGGAGTTTTGGCCTCCTGCACCTCTTTGGTTACAAGATCACGATACTCACTGCGCTGATCCCTCCACTGATCGTGGTGATCGGCATTCCAAACTGTATCTATTTTCTCAACAAATACCATATTTCATTTATTGAAACCGGTGACAAACGGCAGGCGCTGGTAAATATGGTGGGCAAGATGGGCGTGGTGACATTGTTCTGCAACATCGCTGCCGCCATTGGATTTGCCGTTTTCGCCCTTACTAAAAGCGTGATCCTGCAGGAGTTTGGCCAGGTGGCAGGCATCAGCATCATGTTTATTTTCTTAGTGTCCTTTATCCTGATCCCATCGGTCCTCAGTTTCCTGCCCGCGCCGAAAAGCAGGCATACCAAATACCTCGATAACAAAAAGCTTTTGCAGGTACTCGATAAACTGGAGATCTGGTCGTTGCATCACCGTTCGCTGATCTACACGATTACCGTGGTGGCGGTGTTGTTCGCCATCGTTGGTATTACCAGGCTGCGTTCGGAGGGCTTTATCGTGGATGACCTGCCAAAGACTGACCGCATTTACACCGATCTCAAATTTTTTGAACAACATTTTAAGGGGGTGATGCCGCTCGAAATCCTGGTGGATACGAAACGAAAAAACGGGCTTCGGATCAATCCGCTGCAGACGTTTGAACGGATGGATTCGCTCTCGGCGTACATCGCTGCACAGCCGGAGATGGCAAGGCCGCTTTCCGTGGTGGAAGGACTCAAATTTGCACGGCAAGCCTACTACGATGGCGACTCGTCCTATTACGGGTTGCCTAATAACTCAGACATCATCTTCCTCGCCAGTTACCTGAACGCCCGGAACGATTCGTCGAAGAACAACAATAGTTTCACCAGGCTGGTCGCCTCATTTATGGACAGCAGCAAGCAATACGCGCGTATTAGTGTGAGCATGGCCGACGTTGGCAGCAAGCGCCTTCCCGAGATGCTCGACTCACTGCAAAAAAAGGCGAATCAATACTTTGATACCACAACCTATAACGTACAGTTCACCGGCACTTCGGTGACATTCCTGGAAGGCAGTGCATTTATAATACATGGCCTGAAGGAAAGTATTCTCTGGGCGTTCCTGCTGATATCGTTGTGTATGCTATACCTGTTTAAGTCTTTCAAGATCCTTATCTGCTCGCTGATTCCAAACGTGATCCCCCTGTTGATTACGGCGGGCATCATGGGCTGGGTAGGCGTCCGGCTAAAGCCTTCTACGGTGCTGATCTTCAGCGTGGCACTTGGCATTGCGATCGATATTACGATCCGGTTCCTGGTCAATTACAAACAGGTGCAGAAGAACAATGCCAGCGATGTGGAATCAATCGTGATCAACACCATTCATGCCACGGGCATCAGTATCATTTATACGTCGCTGGTATTGATTGCCGGCTTCATCATTTTCGTATTCAGCGGTTTTGGCGGCACCCAGTCGCTGGGTTGGCTGACCTCACTAACGTTGGTTGTTGCCACCCTGACCAACCTGACGCTGTTACCGGCCTTACTGATTTCTTTATCAGGAACCAGGCAAAAAATCCCCGTGCCACCAGCAACTTAAAATAAAATAATTACTTAT
>JBBSSY010000586.1:0-2685 GCA_038241595.1 Chitinophagales bacterium
CATTGATGATGAACCGCTGGCGCGGTCGATCGTTCGGGAATACCTGCAACGTCATCCACAGGTAGAGATTGTGCAGGAATGTGGCGATGGTTTTGAAGGTGTAAAAGCCATTCAGCTCCGCCGGCCCGACATCATCTTCCTGGACATCCAGATGCCAAAGATCAACGGCTTCGAGATGCTTGAACTGATCGACAGCATGCCGGCTGTGATATTTACCACCGCATTTGACGAATATGCCATCCGTGCTTTTGAAACGCATGCAGTGGATTACCTGCTCAAACCTTTTAGCCAGGAGCGTTTGGACAAAGCGATCGGTAAATGTATGGGCATGCAACAGACAAGGGTCACGCTACCGGATACCCTGCTCGAAACGGCGGCCATGTCACCAAATCAACGCCAGCGAATCGTTGTGAAAGATGGTGGTAAAATAAAGATCATCCCCACTGCCGATGTACTGTACCTGGAAGCGGCCGATGATTTTGTCAAGATCCACACCGCCGGCGGCGCATTTCTAAAAAACAAAACGATGGGCCATTTTGAAAATATGCTGGATCCTCAGCAATACGTGCGTATACACCGTTCGTACATTGTAAATGTCCAGCAGATCACGCGGATCGATCCGTACGAAAAAGAAAATCACCAGGCGATTTTACGTTCTGGGATGTCCCTTCCGGTTAGCAAAACCGGTTATGGCCGGCTAAAGACAGTGCTGGGTTTATAATGTCACCGGCGGGCCACTCAGGCCTCGCCACCCAACCACAATGCGCCGCCGATGCTATTCCGCGTGGCCCCTGTGATAGATGAAATCACCGTATATTCTTCCCGCCAGCGTAGCACGCCCAGCAGCGCAATAACCAGTGCTTCCTTACTATCAACAAGCAGTCCATCGGGTACTACAACCTCGACGTTGACTGTTTGCAATGCAGCCGCTATATGCCGCATTAATAAGTCGTTTTTAGTGGAAGTACCGGTAACCAGTAAACGAAATGTGTTTCCGGTTGTATTTTCGCCGGCCGCATCAAGCGCTGCAGCTACTGTCGCCCGTACCTGGTGCGTGATGGTAGGGGCAAGCGTTTGCCAGGCCTCCCCGGTGCGGGGCATCCATCCGGTTTGCTGCTCATCGCCGTATTGCCCTGCCGACTGACTAAGCTGGTTGCGCATGTTGTCATCCAGGTTAATGTCGTAAGAAAAAAATCCCTGTTTTGTCCGGACCGATAAACGGCCGCCGTCCCGGAGACTGAGCACCAGGTCGTATTCTCCAAACAACAATTTGTCGCCGATGGCTTCAATGGGTGCTCCCTGACCACCAAACGCGATATCAACCGCGCGCATGTCGGTTACTACCGGCAGCGCGGTAACTGCTGCTATGGCAGCGCCGTCACCCAGTTGTGCGGTCACTTTTTTTTCTGGCAGGTGGAAGGCGGTATGCCCATGAGCCGCAACCAGGTCAACACGGTGGTGGAGTGAAAAGTCGTCGATGAAGCGGTTTACCTGCTGCCCGATGAAATGGCCGAAGGCGGTGTGCAGTTGTTGGTAATCGCGTGCTGCCATACCTGCCGCGTGCTTCAATTTTTCGGTCCATTCCTCCGGGTATGCATACGTACCTCCATGAAGAATCTCGAAGGCCCATGAACCACCTTTCTCCTGCAGATGAACGTACGCCACTTGTAGTTCGTTCAGCCATCCACCGCTCGTTACACCGATCGCTTTATACACCATACTGCGCTATTAGTTGTTTTTAGCTAAAAAATTGAGGTGTAAAGCTACTGGAAATTAACTGCGATTTTAGCCCGGAATACTTGATGGTTGCGGACGTGGTGTTTTAAACGAATGTTGTATTTTACACTCAAATTCATCGTCAAAACTTTGCTTATGGTTATCAACCTGATTGAAAAGTATTCTCTTTTGAGTGATTGGGTGGCCGAGTTGCGTGATGAGCAGGTGCAGTCTGACCGGATGCGCTTCAGGCGAAATCTGGAAAGGATCGGGGAAGTGGCAGCAATGGAAATAAGCAAAGTGCTTGAATACAAAGAAGTAGACGTTGCTACCCCGTTGGGCACCTCGGTTTGCAAGGTACTCAAAGAACAACCGGTTTTGGCCACGATCCTGCGGGCAGGATTGCCACTGCACCAGGGCCTTTTAAATTATTTTGATAAAGCAGACAACGCTTTTATTTCCGCATACCGCAAACACCACAAGGATGGAACATTCACCATCAGCCTCGATTACATATCATGTCCCGAGCTGGAAGGACGGGTAGTTATAATCTCCGACCCTATGCTGGCTACCGGTTCCTCGCTGGTTAAAACCATCCAGTACCTGCGGGATGAAGGCCACCCGTCGGCCATTCATGTAGTGGTGGCGATCGCGTGCACTGTCGGGATCGAATACGTACAGCGAAGCGAACCGGGTGTAAAGATCTGGTGTGGATCCATCGACGATGAACTGACGGCCAAAGGTTTTATTGTTCCCGGGCTGGGAGACGCCGGTGACCTTGCTTATGGCACGAAGGTGCAGATGTAACAGGCAATTTAAATGGTTGATACACGTTAATTTTTAGTATTTTAGATTGCGCTGTATAAAATGAGAAAAAATCTCCTCGTACTTTTTTGCTGCTGTTTGTTGCGTGTAACCGGTTGGGCACAGGACGCGGGGTTTTCCCAGTTCTATGCTTCTCCTTTAACA
>JBBSSY010000587.1:0-2659 GCA_038241595.1 Chitinophagales bacterium
ATGGTAGATACCGCCAACAAAGCCACTAAAAAGACCCTGTATTTCAATACTAACCTGCCGGTGCTTTCCCACATGCTTTTACATATTTATGCTAAAAATGATTGCTTCGACTGAATCGGTAGATTGCATGGAATGTAGTTAATTTCACGCCGACAAAGAAAGTTAATTTTGAATTATTGCGGACACATTATTTAATCAATTATTATTTCTCCAACCAGGCACCCGGAATGATGAAAAGCGCATTTGTTTGGATGCTGGCCTTCCTTGCTGGGAATGGCGATATTTATGCGCAGGTGCCGGTAGGCAATTGGCGGGATCACCTGCCGTATCACCAGGCTACAAAACTGATCGCCGGCAGCAATAAAATCATCTGCGCAACGCCTTACAGCCTGTTTACCGTTGGGCTGCAGGATCAGTCCATCGAGCGCCTGAGCAAAACGAACGGGCTGCATGAAGTGGGCATCAGCGCCATCGCACTTACCGAAAAATCCGACCAGTTGATTGTTGCCTACGACAACAGCAACATCGATTTCATAGCTGCAAACAAAATCGTTAACATAGATGCTATAAAAAGAAAGGACATCGCGGCCAATAAATCCATCCTGGAGATGCTGAGTTACCAGGGCTATACGTACCTCTCTACGGGTTTGGGCATCATCGTGCTGGATGAAAACAAGTACGAAGTAAAAGACACCTGGATCATTGGCAACAGCGGAAGTTACGTGCCGGTAAGCAGTTTTGCCACCGACGGCTCGTTCTTTTACGCCGCTACGGCGGAGGGACTTAAGAAAGCGTCCCTGGCTAATGCGAACCTCGCCGATTACCGCAACTGGTCCGTCATCGATGCAGCAGCTGGCTTTCCAGCGGGGGCCTGCAACGAGGTGGTGGCCTTGCAACAGCGAATCATCGCCCGTAAAAACGACACGTTGTACCAAGCTAATGGAAACCAATGGACGAAATTTTATACGAGCGACTGGAATATGGTAAATACGGCTGCGTCTTCAGGTAAAATATTAACGATCGAGCAGAAAGGAAGTGAATACCGCGTGGTGGTGCTAAGCAGCAACGGCACCATGGACAGGTCGGTTTCGCTCCCGTCCGGCAGCCTGCCCAGGCAGGCCGTGCTTGTAAACAACAACGTGTGGATCGCCGACCTGGACCGCGGACTGGTTGAAACAGGTGCTGCAGGGCAGCGTGTGTACCAGCTGAATTCGCCCGCGGCCATCACCACCGGCGACCTTTTCGTCAGCAACCAGTCCCTATGGGTGGCCTCCGGCAGCGTGACAACGGGTTGGCAGAACACCTTTACAACCAATGGCCTCTATCGCTTTGAGAATAATGAATGGAACAATTACCAGCCATCGAAATACCCGGCGCTCGCGCTGCTGGAGGACCTGGTGAGCATCACCGCAGATCCTGTTGACAAAACCGTATGGGCCGGTTCATTCGGCGGCGGCCTGCTGCAGTTAAGTGCGGACGGTACAACGAAAACCTGGAAAGGCAACGCTGCCATTGAGCCGTCCTTGTCTGATCCCGGTCGCTACAATGTCAGCGGGCTGGCAATCGATGCGCAACGGAACTTGTGGGTGAGTAATTACGGTGCCGGTCATGCGCTGGCGGTTCGCAAAGCCGATGGCACCTGGCGGCAGTTTACCGTTCCTTACTCTTTGCTCGATAACGCCGTCTCCTCGATCGTGGTCGACGAACATGACCAGAAATGGATCGTTTCACCAAACGGAAACGGTTTACTTTGTTTCAACCACGGTGGCTCTATCGACAACACCGGTGATGATCGCTGGAAATTTTACCGCGCGGGTACCGGCAATGGCAACCTGCCCGACAACAACGTGTTGAGCATCGCACGAGATAAAAACGGTTTTATCTGGGTAGGCACCGCCAGCGGCATCGGCATCATACAATGCCCCGGTGACATTTTCAGCAACAGCGGCTGCGAAGCCGTTATACCGATTGTGCAACAGGATAATTTCGCCGGTTATCTTTTTAAAGGCGAAGCGGTACAAACGATCTGCGTAGACGGTGCCGACCGCAAATGGATCGGTACTAAAAACGGCACCTGGCTCATCAGTGCCGACGGCGATAAAACTATTAGCCGTTTTACGGCCGATAACAGCTTCCTGCTTGATAACGACGTTAAAAAGATCGCCATAGACCCGGTGACCGGCGAAGTGTTTTTTGCCACCGCCAAAGGAATATGTTCTTTCCGCGGTACGGCCACGGAAGCCACAGACGCTGCTTCGACCGTGCTGGCATTCCCAAACCCGGTGCCGCCCGGTTATACCGGCACCATCGCCATCCGCGGACTCGCTGGCAACGCCTTCGTAAAGATCACCGAGCTTAATGGCCGCCTGGTCTTTCAAACCCGCGCGAATGGTGGCCAGGTCACCTGGAACGGAAAAGACTACACCGGGCGGGCGGTATCGTCGGGTGTATACCTCGTCATCGCCGCAACAGATCGTGGCGGGGAGAAGCTGGTGACGAAGATTGTGGTGGTGAAGTAAAGAGGGCTATCAGCTTTGAGCTATCAGCTATCAGCTATGAGCTATGAGCTATGAGCTATCAGCTATCAGATTGAAGAAGTATACAAAATAATTGATACGTTTTTTACTATTTCTATCATGTTTTCTTACATGTACTATCA
>JBBSSY010000588.1:0-2656 GCA_038241595.1 Chitinophagales bacterium
GAAACCCGGCATCAGAAACAGGGGGTCTGGCGCGGTATTAAAATACCTTTGAACATTTCTATTGGTCACCGAAAAATCAACGGATGCATGGCTGAAATTGGAATCGGTGATGATCAGTTCTTTTGAATCTTTCCACCTGTTTTCAAGGCCCGATGCTTTCATACCGGCCGATACGATCATAGATGAAATCAGTTCCCCATAACTCACCACGCGGTCCTTCGTGCGATCAGACAGTTCCCCCAATAAATAAATGCCATTGCAAATATCCTCGAGTTCATTACACCGGCTTTTTACCCAGCTGAGGGTGCTGCTCTGGTTGGAGACTGGTATCAGTTGTTTCACCGTTTCAAGGTGCCGTTCCTCGATTTCCTGTAATTTAATCTTATAATTTTCGTCATTCAGGGAAGCAAGCGTTGCACATTGAATCAGCAGGTCGGTAATGCCGCCGAGCGCGGAAACGATTACAATTAATTTTTCACTGGATACGGATTGCTTTACAATAGCTATAACGCTCCGGATGTTTTCCGCGTTTGAAACGGAACTGCCCCCGAATTTAAGAACCTTCATATATTAAATTAGTTGAATGAGTGATTGGGATAAAACAATGCAGAAATTTTTCTGATCAGCGGGAAGCCCATGGGATAATATAGATATGTACAACCCTTAACGGGTTGAAATGGTGATAATGGTAATAGCAGCGGAAGCTGATCCCCGGGAAATGACAGAAGCGATATGATGATGATTCAGAACCACTCGTTTAAATGAGTTTCGAAGGTAAGTAAATTGAATGAAACCTTAAAACGAAATGGAAAAATTGCACTATTTTCAATCGCCGGATTGCCTGCTGCCGGACACAATCTTATACATCATTTAATATAGACACACCCATGGATAATGAATCTACGTACGGTTTACAGCAATTCAAAGACTCGGTAGGCCTTAAATTTCAACTCTATAACAGCTTTTTTAATTCATTGCCATTTCATCGGATCGAACGCACAGGCATTTATTTATCATTGCTTTTAACGTATTGCGAAGATGGATATAAGAAGAAATTAAGCCCTGTTCAGATCATCGATGATTTTTTCGCGAAACACACGTCTTTTGTAAAAGAAAGAGAGAAACTCGATGTGTTGTTCCGGTTTATCCAGTATGTTGAACGCCAGGTGGTGTTATTTGATGCACTCGAAGATGCCGCTTTCCGCGAGGTGAATGATATGTCGGGGCTTGGCAGCCTGAAGCAGCTTGAATCGGAAGTGTTGCATAACAACAAAAAAGAACAACTGGTAGAAAAGTTGAAGGATTTCTCCATCAGGCTCGTTCTGACGGCGCATCCCACACAATTTTATCCCGGCTCGGTGCTGGGCATTATCAATGACCTGTCGCAGGCAATATCTGACAACGACGCCGCCCAGATAAACAGATTCCTGCAGCAACTGGGTAAAACCGCCTTCCTTAAAAAACAGAAACCGACACCGTTCGACGAAGCGGTAAGCCTCATCTGGTACCTCGAAAACGTATTTTACGATGCAGCCGGGCATATCATTTCATTTTTCCGTGACCAGTTTCCCCAAATGGTTCCTGAAGACAATCCTATCATCACGATGGGCTTCTGGCCCGGTGGTGACCGTGACGGCAATCCGAATGTGCTTGTGGATACCACGATGAAAGTGGCAGAGGCGCTGCGCGACAGCATCATCAAGTGTTACTATGCTGACGTGCGGGAACTTAAACGACGGCTTACTTTTAAAGGCGTCGACACCATTGTCGCTGACCTGGAAAAGCAACTGTTCAATGCCATTTATGCGCCCGAGCAGTCGACGCAACTTACAAAGCATTACATCCTGGAGACACTGGTCGAAATCAGGAACATCATCATTTACCAGCACAACGGCCTCTTTCAACACCTGGCCGACAACCTCATTAACAAGGTGCATGTTTTCGGACTGCATTTCGCGTCGCTTGATATCAGGCAGGAAAGTACCGTGCATAACCAGGTGCTTGAGTCCATTGCCGACAAAGAAAAGTTATTGCCTGCCAACTACGCCAAACTACCTGCTGCAGAGAAAGAGCAGTTGATGGTGCACGCGTCCGGGCAGGTCAATGCCAGTTTGTACGAAGAAGGCCTGATAAGGGATACTTTAGAAACGATGCAGGCGGTGAAAGAGATCCAGCGCCTGAACGGCATACAGGGTTGCAGCCGGTATATTATCAGCCAGTGCAACAGCGCCCTGAATGTACTGGAGGTATATGGGTTATTCCTGTTAAGCGGCTGGAAAAAAGAATCACTGACGGTTGACATCATTCCCCTTTTTGAAACCGTGGAAGATCTTATTGCATCCGAAGAAGTGATGCGAACATTGTATACTGACCCGGTATATCGCCAGCACCTGGCCCTGCGCAATGAGAGCCAGACCATCATGGTTGGTTTCTCCGATGGCACAAAGGATGGCGGTTACCTGATGGCGAACTGGGGTATTTACAAAGCCAAGGAACAATTGTCCAGAATCTCTTCAGAGTACGGGATCGATGTTATATTCTTCGACGGACGAGGCGGCCCTCCAGCAAGGGGCGGCGGGAAAACGCATAAATTTTATGCGTCGATGGGTAAAAATATCTCCAACAAAGAAATACAATTAACTATACAGGGACAAAC
>JBBSSY010000589.1:0-2655 GCA_038241595.1 Chitinophagales bacterium
TCACATTACTGGTTCCATCCAGGCGCCTTCGTCTAAAAGTTCGATGCAGCGTGCTTGTGCGGCGGCTTTGCTCACTACCGGTAAAACCATTATCCTCAATCCCGGCTCTAGCAATGACGACCTGGCTGCGCTGGAGGTTATTCAGAAACTGGGTGCCACGGTAAAAAAAAATGATGATGGTTCGTTAATGATTGAAAGCGCTGGCATTGCCCCGGTTTCTGATGAAATAAATTGTGGCGAGTCGGGCCTGGGGATCAGGATGTTTACACCGCTTGCCGCTTTAAGTGCTCACCGGATCCTCATTAATGGCAGCGGTAGCCTGGTTACCCGGCCGATGGATTTCTTTGATGAGATATTTCCGGCATTGGGCATTTTCATTACTTCCCGTGGTGGAAAACTACCCCTGCTGATACAAGGGCCATTGGTTCCCAGGAATATAGAAGTTGACGGTTCTTTGAGTTCGCAATTCCTTACGGGTCTTCTGATGGCTTTTGCCGCAGCTGGCGCAAGCGATGTTTCGATTACCGTTCGTGGGTTAAAGAGCAAACCATACATTGATCTTACGCTTCAAGTAATGAAGGAGTTCGGATGGAAGGTGGAAAATCGCAATTACGAAGAATTCTATTTTGGGGAGAAAGGCGGCCTGTCAGCAGGCCCGTTAGAAACAAAGGGCAGCTGTACTGTCGAAGGGGACTGGAGCGGCGGGGCGTTCCTGCTGGTTGCCGGTGCAATTGCCGGGGAGATAGTAATAAACGGGCTGGATGTTTCATCTACGCAGGCAGACAAGGCAATCATGCAGGCGCTTGAAGATTGCGGCGCGAAAGTCAACGTCCGGACAAACAGTATCACCATTTCGCCTGCCGACTTAAAAGCTTTTACGTTTGATGCTACTGATTGCCCCGATCTTTTTCCGCCACTGGTGGCACTGGCTGCCTATTGCAACGGTACTACAGTTATTAAAGGCATCAGCCGGCTGGCACATAAAGAGAGCAACCGTTCAATCTCCCTGCAGGAAGAATTTAGAAAAATGAATGTCTTGATCGACCTGGCCGGCGATCATATGTATATCCATGGTACGAAAAAGGTTAACGGTGCTGCCGTGCATTCTCACCACGATCATCGCATTGCGATGGCCTGCTCGGTAGCGGGGTTATCTGCTTCGGGTGACACAAGAATTGATGACGCCCAGGCGATAGATAAGTCGTACCCTGACTTTTTCGAGGATTTGATGGCATTGGGGACGGTGGTTAGCATAAGCTAGCCGTTTATTTTTAAGCGGTAGGTTTCACGATGGTACCAAGGTATGGTGCCTTTTCAAAAAACATTACTATGAATTCATTCGGGCGTATATTTAAGATAAGGATCTTTGGGGAGTCGCATGGAGAAAGTGCCGGGTTAAATATCGACGGCTGCCCGGCGGGTCTTTCGCTAGAAGTAGCTGATTTTATGCCGGATATCGAACGGCGGAAAGGCGGAACTCAAAAAGGAACTACCCCAAGAAAGGAAGACGATATTCCCATCTTTAAAAGTGGCATCTTCAATAACAGAACGACCGGTGCCCCGATTACTATTCTATTTGAGAACAACAATACCCGTTCTGCCGATTACGAAAAACAGCGTGCGGTGCCGCGCCCGGGGCATGCCGATTTTGTCGCCCATGAGAAATTTGGCGGTTTTGAGGATTTCCGTGGTGGCGGGCACTTTTCCGGTCGACTTACGGTGGCACTGGTTGCTGCCGGCGTTATCGCAAAAAAGCTGCTTGCAGCCATTAAAACATCCACCGATGGCAAAGGGCCGATAGATTCCATTCGCGTGGTAGCCGATATTACAGAAATCGCTGGTGAAAAAGACACGGAAAAAGGGTTGCAGAAGGCGATCGATGCGAAAGACAGCGTTGGGGGAATCGTGGAGTGCCGGGTCACCGGGCTGCCGGTAGGACTGGGCGAGCCCTTTTTTGATTCGGCGGAGTCCCTGTTGAGCCATGCAGTATTCGCCATCCCTGCCGTCCGGGGCGTTGAGTTCGGGACCGGCTTTGCTGCTGCAAAGATGTTTGGTGTGGAGCACAACGACGCCATAGAGGATAAGACAGGTAAAACAAAAACCAACCATGCCGGTGGTATCGTTGGTGGCATTACAAACGGCAACGAGATCGTATTCAGGATAGCCATCAAACCGACTTCTTCCACGCCAAAACCACAGGAAACCCTGAATTGGGAAACCGGGCAGGTGGAAACGTTTTCGGTGAAGGGACGCCATGACCTTTGCATCGCGCTTCGTGTGCCGGTTGTTTTGGAGGCGGTCACTGCGGTTGTGCTCGCTGATCTATTACTGCTGGAACAGCGGATTCCCCGGGTTCTTTAGTAGTTATCTTTGTAAAATTCTTGCGTCCCCGAAATACACTCAATCCAAAGATCCCGGCGCTTTAACTTTCAACCCATTTTATTGTTGTAATCGTCTTGGGCTGGTCATTCAGCGATTTTACTACATTATATCATATAAAAAAATTATATTGCCCGGCTAATCCGTCAATTGAGTTCTCCGCCTATGCGTTATATTTTACTATCACTCCCTGGTCGCGCTACCCTTTCCCAAAGCGCTATTTTTTTTCTTATCCTATGTCTTTTTGCTTGTAAGAACACCAAAAAGCCACCAGAA
>JBBSSY010000590.1:0-2653 GCA_038241595.1 Chitinophagales bacterium
ATAATATAGCCGTTTCGGAAGCCCAGCGCACGCGCAGCTTCCACATACTCCAGTTCACGCACCATCAGCACCTGCCCGCGAACGATACGCGCCACGCTCACCCACATCGTGAGACCAACAGCAATGAATACCTGCCAGAACCCCTTGCCAAGCAACAACGTGATTGCAAAAACCAGCAGCAGCGTAGGAATGCTCCAGATAATATTGATCAGCCACATGATCACCTCATCGATCCACCCACGGAAATAACCCGCTACCGCTCCCAGCGCAATGCCAATGGTGAGCGAGATGATGATGGCGATCAGACCTACACTCAGGCTCACCCGGGTGCCCACGATCAGCCTGCTCAGGATATCGCGCCCGTAGCGGTCCGTGCCCAGCCAGAATGTTTTCGATTGGATATGTTGGGTGATGGGCTCCTGGAAGGTCTTACGCGCGAAGACTATGGTTTCCTCGACCCCTTCATCAATAAATTTCCTGAGGTACAGCGAATCAGCAGAAAGCCGGTATCCATTGATCGGTACGTAGCGGCCGGCTTCCTCCTGGCCATATAATAGCCTGTCAATAAAGCCGACGCTGCTTACCACACCCGCTTTGGGCTCAACGAAAAACTGCTGTCGCGTGCCCGGTTTTAGACCGCCGACTTCCACGATCATCCGGTTGGCGTATGGCGTGGAATCAGGAGAAATATAATAAGCGACCACTGCCAGAAAAAGAGAGAAAACAATGATCACTATCCCAAACAGGGCTCCCTTGTTTTTTTTTAATCTTCGCCAGGTAGCCTGCTGAATAGATTGATTGGAAGACGACATTTCAACTAAAATACTAATTATTGTTATTGCAGGCGTTCTTAGCGGTTACTTCACTTTTCTTTTCTTCCATTCGTAACTGCCAAACAATCCGAGGAAGCCCGCCGACACCGTATAAAACACATGAAGCGGTTGCAACAGAAAGAACGAACGCATCAGCGCCTGCAGGCTGAAAAAGACGGCTACTTTCTTTACGAATCCATACTCGACTCCCGTTTTACAGATGATCAGCATCAGGAAACCAATAAGATAACCGATGTTTACTATGCTTAAAAAGAAGGCGATAAAAATTAGCAGGTTAAGGCCATACACCAGGGCGAGTACTGCCATGATCCGGGTATCGTCATATTTACCGGCCTTGCTCGCCCACCGGATGCGTTGTTGAAAAAATGCCCTCCAGTCGGTGGCAGGCAACGTTTCCACGATCGCCAGTGGAGACTTTAGAAAAAAATAACGGTCGGGATAACGCAGGGCAATTTTATGCATCAGCAGCATGTCGTCGCCGGACGCGATGTTGTCGATACCGGTGAAACCGCCGACCTCGTAAAACACCTCGCGCAGATAGGCGAGGTTGGCACCGTTGCACATCGAGTGGATCTTTTTATATACAGCCGCAGCCGTTATACCCTGCAGCGTGAGAAAGTCAAGGCTTTGGAATAAGCCGAGCAGCGTCGGATAATATTTTATGCGTACAGGCGCTGCAATAAACGCAGCCTGGTGATGTGCCTGGAAAGTCACCATGGAACGGATCCAGCCCGGGCCCGCCGTGCAGTCTGCATCCGTGGTGATGATAAGATCGCCTGATGCCGTTGCAATGGCCGTTTCTATCGCTTTTTTTTTGTAAGAGTTTATCGCCTGTCCCCGCAATACTTCCTCGAGGTTAATCAGCCGCACATTGCCGGCTGGGAAATTGCGTATAACCATCTCCGTGGCATCTGTCGAGTAATCATTGACGATGATGATCTCCGTTAATTCAGCCGGGTAATCCTGTGCCGCAAGCGAAGCCAAACAATTACCGATAGTATGTTCTTCATTGCGGGCAGGCACAATGACACTAACGGTCATCGAGGCAGGTGTCATCGGCCTCACTGCATCAAAATCAGGAATCGTTTGCCAGGCGTTCTTGTAATAGGCAATGAGCACCGCGTACGCGATCAGTACACAAAAAGTAATCGACAAAAACACCAACATACAGTCAAAGGAAGTTAAACGGGTCAAAGATAAACGGGCATAAGATAATACACCAATGGCTGATCGTTACAATTTCTTACGATTACGACGCTTTTAATCCGCCGATTTTACCACTTTAAAGGTCTTCACCGGCTTCTTATCCACTGTTAACTTCACGAAATAAATCCCGGCGGTCATTTTTCTATTTTGGCCCAGGTCGAGCAACAACATATTGTTACCCGTTGACAAGTTTTTAAAATCCTTTGCATATACGAGTTTGCCGGCAATATTATACAAGCCGGCAGTGACGAGTTTCGGGCTGTCGTCGTTAAAATAAGTGATTTGTAATGTCTGTTTGAAGGGATTGGGATAGATATGAATTTCTTGCATCTCCGGCACCGTCGACAACGCATGGCTGTTGGTTGTTGAATTTACACCGCTGGCGGAACTGGTAAAGGCGGCGTCCGGAATTTGTCGCCTGGAAAAACCGGGGCCGCTCCAAAACGCTTTAAACGTCTTGCCGCCACCACGCTGGAAATAGGTAAAAGTGATTGGGTAATTGCCGGGAGCATTCACATAAATATCGCGGGCGATGTATTGTTCTTCGTGCAGGCCGTCGTTGTTAACGAGCGGCGTGGCATCGGCCGAGTAGGTGTTGTTAAAATAGAGGTTGC
>JBBSSY010000591.1:0-2638 GCA_038241595.1 Chitinophagales bacterium
GTAAGATCTCTGCCGTCGTCATCTTGTAGGAATAATGAATGTAATCGTCAATAGCTGTCGCAACCAAATGTAAAACCTTTTATTAATGGACTGGAATGAAGGCCTTTTTATCATGTTGGCGAAGCCAACAGCTGACTGTATTTGCCCATACCCCGTACCCCATACCCCATACCCGGCTTTCTGATTGCTGACTGCTGATAGCTGATAGCTGATAACCTCACTCGCTGCTTTTAATCACCCTGAAGAAATGATAACACACGACCATCATGGCAATGTAAAAAACGGCGAGCTGCAGATTATAAATCGTCATAGCCACAAAAGAAACCGCTGCGATCAGCAGGGCGATCAGCGGAAAAGCCGGGTAGAAGGGCACCCTGAAGGGCCGTGGCAGGTCGGGTTCATTTTTTCGCAGCACCAGCAGTGAAATCATGGAGATGATGTACAACGTCAGCGCACCGAACACCGAAAGGGTGATGATCTGGGCCGTTTTACCCGTCAGCAGGGCCACGATGCCGATGCCCATATTTACCAGCAGTGCATTGGCCGGCGTTTGAAAACGGGGATGGACCTTACCGAGCAAGGCCGGTGCAAAACCGGTACGGCCGAATTCGAACGTGGATCTGCCGGCGGCCAGGATAATCCCATGGAATGATGCAACCAGGCCCAGCAGACCAACGGTAATGAGTAAGTGATACAGCAGGTTGTTGTTACCGGCAATCAATGCCAGCGCGAGTGGCAGCGGCGAATCGGACGTACTACCATCCGACTGGTAAACGATGGCCTCCCAGCCTGCGATGCCAATGGACGACATAAAGGTGAGTACGCAGAGCACCACCAACGTTACAATGGCCGATCCGAAACCGATCAGGATGGTTCGTTGAGGGTTCAGCGCCTCTTCGGCGACATTAGCCACTCCTTCTATCGCGAGAAAAAACCAGATGGCAAATGGGATTGCCGGGAATATGCCCATCCACCCATGCGGCAGCGCATTCTGTGTCAGATTGCCGAGTTTAAAATAGGGGAGGGTAATGCCTGAAAAGAGCAGGAGCTCACCCACCGCGAGGATGGTGATCAGCAGTTCGAATTGCGCTGCAGCTTTTACACCGTAGATATTGAGCGCGGTAAAAATGACGTAGGAGGAAATGGCGATGGTCAGGATCGGAACCTGCGGAAAGAATAAATTAAAATAGGCCCCGATCGCAAATGCAATCGCAGGTGGTGCGAAAAGGAACTCGATATTCTGTGCCATGCCGGCAATAAAGCCCATGTTGGTACCAAGGGCGCGTTTGGCGTAATCAAAAGCGCCACCGGCCTTCGGAATCGCCACCGCCAGTTCAGCATAACTGAAGGTAAACGTGACGTACATAATGATGATAAAAATGGTTGCGATGCCAAGACCCAGCGTGCCGCCCTGTTCCAGCCCGAGGTTCCAGCCAAAGTACATGCCTGAAATAACATAACCAACACCGAGTCCCCACAGCATTAGCGGTGACAGGGTACGTTTTAATTCAGTAGGTGGTGTGGATTTTGCCAAGAGTTTGCGCTTTGAACCACGAGATATTTATTGTAAACAACTATAAACTACAAACCATACACTACAAACTAACGGATCCCATCTGAATTACTCACGAAAGCGATCCTCTTGCTGTCGGGCGACCAGGATGGCGTATTGATGGTTCCCTGTCCACCGTAGAGATACGCGATCACTTTTGATTCGCCACCGCCGGCGGGCCTCAGCCGCAGGTATACATGCTTATAAAAAGGATGGTCGTCCGCAGGCACTTCTTTTGGAAAGCTGATAAAAGCGATCCATTTGCCATTTGGCGAAACGTGCGGAAACCAGTTGTTCAGCGAGTCGCTGGTAAGCTGCTCCTGCATTGAGCCGTCGGTCTTCATGCGCCACAATTGCATCAGGCCTGTTCTGGCAGAATTAAAATAAATGTACTTGCCGTCCGGGCTGTATTCTGAGCCGTCATCGAGTCCCTTTGCGGTCGTCAACCGGGTTTCTGCCCCGCCCTGCACGCTGATTTTGTAGATGTCAAATTCTTTATTCCGTTGCCCGGTGAAAGTCAGGAATTTGCCATCGGGCGACCAGCCATGCAGGTAGGAGGGGCCGCTGGCCGTAACCCTGCGTGGGTTGCCCCCACCAATCGGCACAACATATACATTCGACCGGTTTGAGTCTTCCGCCGCGCTGCTGCTAAGGCCAAGCATCTTCCCGTCAAAAGAGATCACGTGATCATTGTTATTCTTTGTGACAGCGCCGGTATTTACGACGGTTGCTTTTTTGCCGGCCAGGTCAAAGGAATAGATCAGGCCCTCGCTGTTATAGATAAGCGCTTTGCCATCGGGCGTCCAGTTCGGCGCCTGCAGTGATTTCGGCGACTGGTGCACAATCAACCGATGGCCGTTCATTACATCCAGCGTTTCAATATAACTGCCTATATACTGACGATACGGAACAAAATCATCTTTAACGGGGATCACTATACGAACATTTCGGAATACCGCTTTCTCCAGCACATCCTTGTTGTGGGAGCAAACAAACAAGCCTACATACACCTCTTCACCCAACGATAAATCAGCAACTTCGGACGTGGTGTACTTGTCGCCGGTTTTCGCGACCGACAGCGTATAC
>JBBSSY010000592.1:0-2637 GCA_038241595.1 Chitinophagales bacterium
ACCGGTTTTCCCAATTTCGGCAACACGATCTTCCTGGTGGTGGGACAGCCACTGGGTGTTTTAAAAGGTTATATCCAGGATGGTATTTGGGGAACTGCAGACGCGGCGAAAGCGGCCGGTTTTGGCGTCATTCCAGGCGCACCGCGTTATGTCGATCAGAATAACGATGGCAAAATCACCGCCGCCGATATCGCGTTCATGGGCACCACGATACCCAAATTTACGTTTGGCTGGATCAATAATTTCTCCTACAAAAATTTCGATCTCAATGTGCTGATCCAGGGAGTAGGCGGCAAAAAACATTACAATTTATTGCGTGTACGCACTGAGCGCACCTCCTCGGATGGCGACGCTACCGATGTGCGCATACTAAACCGCTGGACTCCGACAAACCAGGATACACAGGTTCCATCGTTCATTGGCTCAAACAAATATGAGCAACTGCAATCATCGAGATGGCTGGAAGATGGTTCTTATCTCCGGATGAAAGTTATTTCGCTCGGCTACAACCTGCCTGCTTCGTTAATGAATAAGATCGGTATACAATCCACGCGGGTTTACGCCAGTGGGGTGAACCTGCTGACATTTACAAAATATACGGGCTTCGATCCTGAAGAAAGTACCAATGGTGTAGATGCGCTGGGCGGTATCGACTATGGCTCCTATCCTTCTCAGAAAACATATACCATCGGCATAAACGTATCTTTTTAACTGTTATCAATAACCGGAATATTATGAAAAAAATATCTCTTTATAGCTTCATGCTTCTCCTGGCCTTCCTGCCTTTCGGATGTAAGAAAAAACTGGAAGAAAAACCATTGGGTATTATCAGCCCGTCGAATTTTTACCAGAGTGACGGCGATTTCAATGCAGCCATCAATGGCGCATTGCTCTCGCTCTGGGGTTTCTTTAATAACGCGTTGCCATACATCATGCTGGCGGGTGGGGAAGACCTATCGTCTAAATCGGATGCGCCACAGGCAAAAATCTACGACGTGTTCGAAGCCAACGCCACCGACAGTTATACCCGAACTACCTGGAGCGTTTTTTACAATGCCATCAATGTCTGCAACCCGATCATCGCCAATATACCGAATGCTACCGCCGTAAGTGCGGCGAATAAAAAAGCCATTGAAGGCCAGGCGAGATACCTGCGCGCGTTTTCCTATTTCTGGCTGACGCGTATGTATGGTGAAATACCGATCATACTTAACGAGGAAGATCAAAAAAATGCTGCAGACATCGGCCAGTCGAAAGTAGCGGATGTATATAAAGTGATTACGGATGATCTGAAGATTGCTGAAACTTACCTGCCCGTGTCTTTCCCCGAGGTTGCGAAACCCACGCGGGGTGCTGCATCCAGCCTGCTGGCGTCGGTATATCTCACGATGACCGGATGGCCGTTGAATGATGTGTCCAAGTATGCAATGGCGAGAGACGAGGCCAAGAAAGTCATCGATATGGGCATCTATAAACTTGAACCCAATTTCCTCGATCTCTGGATCGTATCCAGTGCTTTGAAAAGTAAGGAAATCATTTTTTTAATGATGGGCAATTCGTCAAACGGCCAAACTGCTAGTCACCGCCATATGTCAACCCGTCCCGGCGAAGAGGGCGGTTTTCAAAGTTATTTTTCTGAAGCAAGGTTCTTCAACGCATTTCCTGCGGGTCCGCGCAAAGACGCTTCATTTCATACCGTATTTACCGATGCCGCAAAAACCACCTGGCAGAAATCGAGGATCGGCCAGCCATTTATCGAGAAATACCGCGACGGCGGGGATGCTGCAACCATCGAAGGGCCTGTGCTGATCGTAGCTGTAGCCAGTGGCGACTGGGTGGTTACCCGTTACTCCGAAGTGCTGCTGACCTATGCTGAAGCCGCAAATATGGCGGAAGGAAGCCCTTCTGCTGAAGCGCTGAATGCCATCAATCAGGTGAGGAGAAGAGCCGGCGGAAACAGCCAGGCAGTTTACCCTGACCTGGCACCGGGTATGACGCAGAAAGCCTTTGATGCGGCAGTCATCAGTGAACGCAACTGGGAACTTGCTTTTGAAGGCAACCGCTGGTTCGACCTCGTTCGCAAAGAAATGGTGGTGTCAGCCAACCAGGCACTGTATCCAAAAGTAAAACCTGAGAATAAGCTGCTGCCTAAACCGCAGACCGAACTCGACCTCATTAAAGGATTAAAACAAAACGCGGGGTACTAGACAATCAATCAACGCTAAATCATGATGAGGCTATATTTCGGCGCATGTTTACTGCTTACGCTGGCGGCGTGCCGCGAGCAAACACAAATGAAAACGGGTAAAGACTATCCTGCCTATGGCGGCAACAATGCAGGTAATCGCTATTCCCCGCTAACAGAGATCAATGCAGGCAATGTAAAAAACCTGCAGGTCGCGTGGATGTATGATGCCGGGGACAGCAGCAAAAATAAAAATGTAAAAGGCCTGGAATGCCAGCCCATCGTAATAAACGGCGTGATGTATGGTGTCACTTCCGACCTGAAATTGTTTGCACTGGATGCGGCCACGGGGAAACAGTTGTGGATGTTTGGCTCTTCTGTGCGGGGATACAAAAGCTGGAGCAGGGGCATTAATTTCTGGCAGCAAGGTGATGACCAACGCATACTCTACT
>JBBSSY010000593.1:0-2625 GCA_038241595.1 Chitinophagales bacterium
AGAGGATATCTCTGCGACCCTCCTGCGCTTCTCTCCGGCTGTTCTCTGTTGGTTAAACGAACACTTTTTTCATTACCGACAAAGGTTTCAATACAGAACGAATGTTGTTCAGCGCTTCCCACAGAAGGCCATCCTTGCTGCTGGCCAGATGAAGGCCATCTTCACCATTACCCTTGAAATAGGAGAACATAAATACTTGCTCACGGTGCTGGGCAACCGAAATTTTACAGACCATATTTAACAGTAGCAGCAGTACGAAAAAAGAATGCCGGCAGGTCAAAAATTTAATAGTAACCATTAGTCTAAGATTGTTTTAAAAATGAACAGTCCTTCTCTGGCTAACGAATATTTCATCTTATACAATTCGCTACCCGCCAGTAAAAAACATCCGAGTCCGTAATCTTCAAAATCAGGTTTGCTGTTATAAGTAACCGGCTGCCCCTCTTGGGGTTCTTTGCCCGTGCCTTGCAGGTAGCCCAGGAACCCGTCGTTATGCAAAGCATTTTTTACCATTCCGTTCCATGATTTAGCAATGATTGACAGGTATGTTTTTTTTGATAACAACCCTTTATTGATCCCCCAGGCTATTCCATAATTGAACAGGCGGTGCCGGAAGTTTCTTTGCCCCCAAAGTGATTTGGATCTTCAAGGCTTACGTTCCAGAATCCATCAGGGCGTTGCAATGGAACGATTGCGTTTTCCATCTCATGATAGGTAGTCAAATATTCATTGCGATGGGGTGCGTTGGCCGGAATAATGTCCAGCACTCTAACCAGGGCGGCAAGCGCCCATCCATTACCTCTGGTCCAATAGCAATCTTCACCGTTAGGCTCTTTATAAGGTGGCACAAAATCTTTGTCCCGCCACCATAAGTTATCAACCGGGTTATAAAGGCCCTTGCCTACATGTGAAGCTTTTGTGAACTGGTACATCTGTTACATCTTTTCGTAGTACGCGTCGTTTTTATAAAGAACTCCCAACTGCGCAAATATAGGCATCGCCTTTTGAAGCGCATCCACCCAGCTCCAGTCATATAACTTATTGCTCAGCAACATACTGTCCACACTAAGTTTTATAGCTTTAATTCGTTCCGGCTTGCGGTCAATGAGATAAAGGTCTATATAAGTCTGACCACAGCATTGATTATCAGCATTCCTGGTGCCCGGCCCCTCGCGCAGATTCCATTTGTGCGATTCTCCCCACTGTACAGCATAATCGTAATAGGCTTTTTCGGGAGCTACCGCGTAAAGTGCCATAAGGCCCTCATAATAAACTGCTCTTGTCAAATATTACTGGGTCTTGTTTATTAGTAGTAATTTCTTTCCCTGGATCGGGCCACTTATCCATAAAATAAGTATTGGTCAGGGTCATCAACGCAAGCATTTCCTTTTTAGCGGGCAGGCGCTGTGCTTGTAAAAATACGCACGGAAAACATACCAGAATGATCCATAATGAAGCAAATCGGGGGGTGTACATGTGTGCAGGTATTATAAGGAAAATAGATATTCTGTTAAACTTCGTACCTGCATAAGTACGCATTACTGGCGGGGTGTATGTTTTTACCCTTCAGCCAGAGGTGAAACCTTCGTCAACTATATTAACTTATAATCGTTAAGTACAGTTCAATTCCAGCAAGTAGTTGCAGGCATTACAATTATGTATAAACAATTTTTGGTCAACCGTTGAAAATCATCAACTTACGACTCCTCACTTCTGTGTTGCTGATAAGAAAAACCTTATTACTTTTGCTGTCCATGAATTTAAGAAATTTTTTGTTCCGACTTTCGCATTGGGAAACCTGGCATCCTCAAACAAAATATTATCCCTTAACCCCCGTCTGGCTTTGGTATTGCCTTCGCTCTGGCTCATTCTGGTTTTTTACCCCCTCAAACCCCACACTTACTTTTGGCGGTTTCGAAGGGGAGAGTAAACGAGAGATGTACGACCAACTGCCGCCTGGAAGTTTTCCAAAAACGATCTATATCTCATATAAGGATACCTTTGAAACCGTAAAGCAGCAATTCGATGCAGGCAATTTCAAGTATCCTTTCGCGGCAAAACCCGACGTGGGCATGATGGGATTTTTATTTCGTCAGATTAGTACCCCGGAGATTTTCCGCGCTTACCACGAGAAAATGCGCACGGATTACATTATCCAGGATCTTATCACCTACCCGATTGAAGTAAGCGTGTTTTATTACCGATTTCCCAACGAGGAAAAAGGCACTATCACCGGTTTCCTCAAAAAGGAATTGCTGCAGGTCACAGGCGATGGCAAATCTACTCTATGGGAACTCATGCAAAATTATCCCCGCGTTCGCTTTCGCCTGGAGGAAATGAAATCTAAACATGAGCACAAACTGGAAGAAATCCTTCCCGAAGGCGAAGTGTATTGTTTATCCTATGCTTTGAATTTAAGCAGGGGTGGAAAAATGGTCAGTCTTGCGCATGAGAAAGATGAAAAACTGGCGAAATTATTTGACGACCTTAGCCATTACTCGAAATATTTCTATTACGGCCGGTACGATATAAAATGTGCATCAATAGAAGACCTTAAAGAAGGCAAAAACTATTCTATTCTCGAATTTAACGGCAGTGGCGCGGAGCCTCATCATGTTTATGGCA
>JBBSSY010000594.1:0-2602 GCA_038241595.1 Chitinophagales bacterium
AAGCCTGCAAACAGTAAAAACAATTAAGTGCAAGATTACTGAATAGGGTAAGAAATATGGCTTTTGTCCTACATTACTCTTCAAATTCCTCCGACTGCTCGTAATCGCCAAACAGGTTTGCCAGTCTTTTCGCTGAATAGATATTGCGGTTGAATTTATTACTGAGTACGATGATCACGGCGTCTTCATCCACAAGCCGGATAAAAACGGTGTTATTGCCGTGCCACCAGCCATTGTGGTACAACAACTTTTTGCCATTGGGCAGGAAGGTCATGCGCCAGCCGAGTCCATAATTGCGCTGCCCGTCTTTTTCAAAGCTATACCCGGCGAATGCGCTGTCAAGCGTTGCTTTCGTGAATAGATTACCCGGGTATAACGCCTGGTCCCATTTTAGCATATCACGCACGGTGCTGTAAATGTTTTTGTCGCCGTATACTACATCGAGGAATTCGTACGGGTATTTTTTATTATTGTATTGAAAGGAGGGAAGCGCACGGGGCATATCTGCCGGGGTCCATACGTAGGTATCGTTCATCTGCAGCGGCTTGAAGAAGGTATTGCTCAGGTAGGTAGCATATGGTTCCCCGCTCACCGTCTCGATGATCAGCGCCAGCAACACATAATTAGTATTGCAGTAGGCAAAATGTTTGCCGGAAGGAAAATCCAGCGGCGGATGAAAATCATACAATGAACGAAGCACATTGGTATTGGTAACCATCTTGCGTTTATCCCATTTGTAACTTTCCAGGTAGTGCAGGTAATTAGGCAAACCGCTGCGATGACTGAGCAACATCTTGATGGTAAGACCACGGTAAGGGAAGTCTTTAAAATATTTCCCCAGCGAATCGTCCAGCATCAATCGACCCTCTTCCTTTAATTTAAGGATCGCCATCGCGGTAAATGTTTTTGAAACCGATGCGAGGTGAAAGGCGGTAGATGACGTGAGCGTATCTTTTCGCAAACCTGGATCCGTATAGCCATTATATTCTTCAAATACCACCTGGCCGTTTTTCGCTACCAGGATACTGCCATTGAAGACCCGCTGCGGCAAGATCCGGTCAAAGAAGTTTTTACTGGAAACGTTGAAGTGCGCGTATTCTTCGGGTGTGAGCGGTGGGTTCTGATTAACTGCATACTGAACGGCATCATTTTCTCGCGCGACAGGCTTTTTTTTGCCACCCTGGCTACAGGCTGCACATGCAAACAACAGGCAAAACACGGATCTGGAAATATTCAAAGGACGTGATTTAGTGAAAAGAATTGGGCGCAAAAATAGCATCCGCGCTTGTTAATTCCGCTATGACGGCGTTTCTTTTATTTTTATTGTTTGAAATATATGCCACATATTTGCAGAATTGTAAAATGCGTTGAAAGCGATCCCGAGTCATGGAAAACCAAAAAACGAGTTACCCGAAGGAAAAGATAAACATCCTCCTGCTTGAAAACATTAGCCAGGCAGCGGCAAATCATTTCACAGAAGGAGGGTATGCGTCGGTTAAAAGAGTAGGAGGGGCGCTGAGCGAGGAAGAACTCATCCATGAAATTAAAGACGTTCACCTGTTGGGCATACGCTCTAAAACACAAATCACCCGCAAAGTGCTCGATGCTGCCAGGAAGTTACAGGCGATCGGCTGCTTTTGCATTGGTGTGAACCAGGTGGATCTGAAAAGCGCCCGCCTGAAAGGAATCACCGTTTTTAATGCACCGTATTCAAATACGCGTTCCGTTGCCGAGCTGGTAATCGGTTTATCCATCCTGCTGATCCGCAAGATCCCGGATAAAAACAAAGCGGCCCACGAGGGGCGTTGGATGAAGGAAGCGAAAGGCAGTTACGAGATACGTGGAAAAACCCTCGGTATCATCGGCTACGGAAATATCGGCACCCAGGTGAGTGTACTCGCCGAGTCGATGGGCATGAAAATCATTTATTATGATACGTTGACCAAGTTACCGCTTGGTAATGCAACGTCTGCGAGAACATTGGAAGACCTTGTTCACGAATCCGACATCGTTACGCTGCACGTACCTGAAACAGCGCAGACAAAAAACATGATCGATAAAAACATCCTTGCTCACTTTAAGCGGGGTGGTATCCTGATAAATTATGCCCGCGGGGAAGTGGTAGACCTCGAGGCTTTAAAAGATTCCCTGCTGGACGATTCACTATCGGGGGCCGCCATCGATGTTTTTCCCAAAGAACCGGAAAAAAATGGTGACAAGTTTTTTTCTTCCCTGCAAAACCTCCCCAACGTGATCCTGACTCCGCACATTGGCGGTTCCACCGAAGAAGCGCAGCATAATATCGGTGAAGATGTCAGTAACAAACTTTACCAGTATCTCGAAATGGGCATGACGATCGGATCACACACCGTGCCGCCCCTGAATATGCCCCCGCAGGAGGGAACACACCGGATTCTTCATATACACAAAAATGTTCCGGGCGTATTGTCTGCCATCAACACAGAATTGTCCAATCACAGCATCAATATCGTAGCACAATACCTAAAGACGAATGAGGAAATTGGTTACGTGGTGCTCGACGTTGATAAAAAATTGTCAACCACCGCCTTCCAGCTTTTAAAAGAAGTAAAGGAAACGATCA
>JBBSSY010000595.1:0-2596 GCA_038241595.1 Chitinophagales bacterium
ATCTATTAGACCGGACAACACTCAGGCGGCTATACCGCTTCCCAATTTGAACCATAATATTCCGGCAACTGGAAAAAGTTGCGGTAAGAACAGTCAAAAGTGCCTAAATCCTGATTTGGTACAGGCTTTGTAATTATGTATTCGGTTTTTCATAGGATATTGGATTTTAAACGGGGCTGGATTTCTATCCTGGCCCTTTTTTTGCCATCATATAACGGGCAGGGCTACCTGATTACCGTCTCTCACCGTTTCTTTTGACTTTTTTATCAATTCCAAATTTCATTGGCCGCAGTAAGAATTACAGGCACACCATCTGTAACGATGATCGTATGTTCATGCTGAGCCACATAACTATTGTCTCGCGTAATATAGGTCCATCCATCTCCCTTTTCAACCGCGTAACTGGACCTGGTTGATATAAAAGTTTCAATGGCGACGACGGCGTTTTTCCTGAACCGCTGTTTATTAAACCGATCATAATAACAAGGTATTTCATTGGGAGCTTCGTGGAGACTTCTGCCAACCCCGTGGCCAACGAGGTTTTTGATTACCTGGAAGCCAGCGCGTTTTGCCGACATTTCGATCAACGCCCCGATGTCTGAGATTTTAATGCCCCCTCGTATCTTGTGAATGGCGTTAAACAGAATTTTTTTAGACGTCTCTACCAATGGCGATAATTTATGGATATCCTCCCCAACAATGAATGACCCGCCGTTGTCTGCCCAAAAACCATTAAGCTCCGCTGAAACATCAATATTGACCAGGTCACCTGGCTGGATGATTTTTTCGGCTGTCGGGATGCCATGTGCAACTTCATTATTTATACTGATACAGGTAGCACCAGGAAATCCGTACGTTAACAAAGGCGCGGATTTCGCTCCAAACGCCGCCAGGATCTTACCCCCGTATTCGTCTAGCGCAGCCGTAGAAATTCCAGCCTGCGCAAATTGCCGCATCTTTTTCAAGGTGATCGCAACAGCCTCGCTTACCTGTTCCATTCCCGCCCGTTCTTCCAGGTTATTAATTGACATATAAAATAATTTAAAGATTACCGCGATAAAAATACAAAAAGTAAAACAACACACGGCTTACCTGAATGTGCCCGGAATGAACCATCTGCCGGTTCAGTACTTGCTTTAGTAACCCTATTATCATCTCAACGCCGGCTTTCGACAGTTCATACACGATGCACTTCCTTTCCAAACCAAGACAGCCCGACTTTGCACCATCAAACAAAATAATAACCCCTGACTGCAAGAATGACACAGCTAAAATTAATCATCGAAATTCTTCCACACGGTTTTGTGACGCTTTTTATAGGAACTGTCATCCTCAGCCTGTTCGTTTGAACTACTTGGTTTCAATGACTAATTGATCATAGGAGTGGAAATAGGATGCATAGGTGACCAGGCTCTGCAAGTGCAGAGCCTTTTTATTTATATCGTCTCTCTATGATTTTACCTACGGTTATATATAAGAAATCCGCGCCTTGTGCCGACGCGGATGAGTAATAGGGTACGAATTGCTGTTGCTGAATCAGTTTTATTTTACTGCGGCAAGGTATTCCTGTAAGGTAATACGGCCATGAATCAGTTGCTGGTACAATTGGTGGCTGTCAGCCTTTTCGCTTTTTAACAGCGAAACCAGTTCCTTATCAAAAATCAATTCTTTAATAATTGTAGTCATAATAATATTTTAATTGCAAAGTTCAGGTCAGGTACCTGCCTTGCTTTTTACGGTTTCACCTGAGCCCGCTTCTTGTTTTTTTTTGTGTTTTACGGCAATAACGGATGCAAGGCAGAAGTTATTGTGTAATATTTACACATTAAAGTTTCTTTTAAGGTTTTTTTAAGGATCGTTCAAAACCTGCGCTGATATAGATCTTGTTTGCGTCAGGCACTCTAATAAAGTTATTGTTCCTTTGTAAAAAGTAGATATATGTTGACTTCGTTGGCATTTTACCAGGTGGATGCATTTGCTAATGAACCTTTTGCAGGCAATGCAGCGGCAGTTTGTATTGGAGAAAGCGACTTGCCAGAGTCTGTTATGCAGCAGGTTGCCATGGAAACCAATTTGCCAATTACCTGTTTTGTGCAACGGGCAGGTTCAGGCTTTACCCTTCGCTGGTTTACGCCTTCCGTTGAAATCAGGTTGTGTGGCCATGGAACCCTGGCTGCCGCGCACATCTTGTATGAAAAGCAAATGCTGAAGCCGGACCAACAGGCTGTTTTCGCCACAAAAGGCGGCTCGCTAACGGCAACCAGGAACCAGGGATGGAACCGCATCAATTTTCCCCGCTTTTCTTTATCAGAAATTACCCTTCCTGAAGGCCTGGCCAGTGCACTTGGCATTTCGGTGGTTCAGGCTTTGCAAGCAAGTGATGGCAGGTATATTATTGTAGTTGCTACCGAAAGCGAACTCCGCGCCATACAGCCAGATTTCGACCGGTTAAAACATTTCGAATCAGTGGCGGTGACCTGCCGGGGTGCAACGGGTTCCCGGTATGATTTCCTGTCACGCTCCTTTGCACCTTCACATGGCGTAAATGAGGACGCAGTTACCGGGTCGTCACATTGCGCGCTTGCGCCCTACTGGG
>JBBSSY010000596.1:0-2593 GCA_038241595.1 Chitinophagales bacterium
TGGCTATCAGCTATCAGCTATCAGCTATCAGCTGTCAGCTATCAGCTGTCAGCCATCAGCAGGAAGTTGGCCGTTTTTAGTTCGCAATTGGCCATTTAAATTAATAGGTGTCTTCTTTTCTTCCTGCACTTCTTCCTCCTCCTCTCCCTCCCGCCTCAGAATACAAACTCAAGCTTCCGCCCGGTTGAGGCCCTGATTACGAGCTCTGACGGCATATCGATGCGGGTGAATTCGGTACTGCCGGCCATGCAATCGAGTAATATTTTCATGGCTGCTTGTCCCATTTCACGGAGTGGCTGGCGGATATAGGTGAGCGGTGCATAAAAGAGGTCAAGGGCATCCGTTTCATCAAAACTGATGATCGCCAGGTCATCGGGCACTTTGATGCCGTTGGCATTAATATACTTCAAACCAATAGATGCCAGCACATTGGTACCGAACAGGATGGCATCCACCGGCTCTTCCTGCGACACCAGTTCCTGTACGCTTTGTTCGATCTCTTCGCGGAAATTATGAATGTTTACCTTTTTCACCCAGCAGTCGGCGCATTCGATGCCGTTGGCAGATAAGCCCGCCTGGTAGCCGCGCAAGCGTTCGGTCAGGTTAAACAGCGTGGAATCGTATGTCACCAGCCCGACACGTTTCCTGCCGATGTCGACGAGGTGATTGACCGCTTGCAGGGAGCCGTCGAAATTATCCAATCCTACATAATTTGTTTCAATGCCCGGAAAATACCGGTCAATCAATACAAACGGTATATCCTGTTCTTTTATGTCCAGGATCTGCATTTCAGACCCCTCGGGCGGCGCCAGGATCAGTCCATCCACCTGGCGGTTCAGGAGCGTATCCATCAACTTGCCTGATTTCTGCACATTTTCATCCGAACTGCCAAAGATGACGGTGTATTCTTTTTTGTCGGCCTCGTCTTCGATGATGCGTGCCAGTGCAGACGAAAATGGATTGGAAATGTCTGACACGATCAGGCCGATGGTGGATGTTTTATTTGTTTTGAGGCTTTTTGCGATCTGGTTGGTTCGATAATGAAGTTCTGTCGCCGTCTCCCTGATTTTCTGCGCGATCTCCTTGCTGATCCGCCCTTCTTTTTTATTGTTCAATACGTAGGACACCAGGGCGGTAGAAACACCCACTTTCTGGGCAATATCTTTCAAACAGGTTCGCTTACTCATAGGTTTGACAGGTTTTGAAGATTGGCTTGAGCAGTCAGCTGTCCGCTGTTGACTGACAGCAGTAAGATGATCCCAATATGAACTTATTGTTAAAATTATATCATTAAAGGTAGATCAGGAGAAAAGCTTCCAGGCTGCTTTTAAGGGTCAAATCGTTCTGCCTAAACCTGTTACAACAGAGCAGCTTTCATTGCGCGCTGCAGGTACGTCGCAGACGCCGACGAAGGTATGTTTAATCGTTTAAACAAAATGCGCTATCTTTGGTTGTAATTTGTATCAAACCGTTAAAGACACGATTATGGAAGTAGTAAAAAACATAGGGATCATTGCCAATGACGCGAGCGGAGAAGTTTTTCAGCTGCGCAATACCAGTAGCCTGAATGGTTACAACGTATCGAAAGTGTGGATGAAAAGCAGTGCAGACGAATTGGTGCGAACCAATTACCCTTTATCCGAGATTGTGGATGACAGGCAATCCATATTAAACGACCAGAGCATTGAGCTGGTCATCGTATCACAACCAATAACAAATGAACTCGACCTGGTATCAGAAATGCTTGCAGCAGGAAAACAGGTCCGGGTTATATAATATACTACCAGGTTATCTACCGCTTACCAGTAAACGAAAATTGTTAACGATTTACATATTGCCTGCGATACCTGCAGGCAATTCTGTTAACGGCAGATGACCGAAGAAAAAATATCTATGCGTACTACAACAAAACCTGGTTCTGTAAAAAGAATCGTTATCGTATCGGATGAAAAGAGCAGGAAAGACCTGATCGAATGGTCTTATTCCTACAAACATATTTTAAGTCTGCACGAGATCGTAACATCAGCAGAAACGGCGGAAATTTTGCAGGGCACTCTTAACAAAACAATAGAACCGGTAGAAAAGATTCCCGGAACCTCTCACCGCGAACTCGCAGCCATTATCCGGCGGGGCGGTGCCGACCTGGTGATATTCCTTAGCGATACCAGCGCAACAAATATTATTGAATCGGGCGCGTTCAAGTTACACCAACTGGCCATTTTTCATGGTATAGCCACTGTCAGCGGGCGCACGACGGCCGAATTACTCATGCCTTCGCTGGAGATAAAAGACAAAGCGCCATCAGCGATCCTGTCCGTGTTGAATATGATCCGGCACAATGTGATTTTGATGGGCGGGTGCAGGAAGTGGGTGGCGATGTAACTGTCAGCTGAAGCAAGTATGCAGGTATGGGGTATGGGGTATGGGGTATGGACAGAAGAAGAAATCCCAGTATTCAACGCTGAATATTCAGTGTTCATCATTAAATGCTCCACTTAGGGCTTTGACGAACGCGTGAAGACGGACTATTCAATATTGTAAAACGAAGTTTTGAATATTGATCTTGGAATATTAAATGTCGTTTTTGCTCACA
>JBBSSY010000597.1:0-2588 GCA_038241595.1 Chitinophagales bacterium
GGTGTACCGGTGGTGCCGGGCGGCGAAGGCTTGCTGGCCAGCATCGAGGACGCCAAACGCTCGGCCAGGGACATCGGTTACCCGGTCATCATCAAAGCAACCGCCGGTGGCGGTGGAAAAGGCATGCGCGTGGTTTGGGAAGAAGGAGAAATAGAGAAAGCGTACAATACCGCCAAGATCGAAGCAGCCGCTTCGTTTAAAAATGACGGTCTTTACATGGAGAAATTCGTGGAAGAACCACGGCACATCGAAATACAAATCGCCGGTGACCAGTATGGCAAGGTTTGTCACCTCAGCGAGCGCGATTGCTCGATCCAGCGACGTCACCAGAAACTCGTAGAAGAATCACCGTCGCCTTTTATGACGCATGAACTTCGTGAAGCGATGGGTGCCGCGGCGATAAAGGCAGCATCCGCCATCAATTATGAGAGTGTGGGAACGGTAGAATTCCTGGTGGATAAACACCGGAACTTCTATTTTATGGAGATGAACACACGCATCCAGGTAGAACATTGTGTAACGGAAGAAGTCGTTAATTACGACCTGATCAAGGAACAGATAAAAATAGCCGCGGGTGAGCCGATCTCCGGGCTGAATTACGAACCAGGCATGCATGCGATCGAATGCCGCATCAATGCGGAAGATCCGTACAATGATTTTCGACCCAGCCCAGGCAGGATTACCGTATTGCACCAGCCGGGTGGCCATGGCATCCGGGTAGATTCTCATGTATATGCCGGTTACACCATTCCTCCTTATTACGATTCCATGATTGCGAAGATTATTGCAGTCGCCAGAACCCGGAGTGAAGCCATCAGCACGATGCATCGCGCACTCACGGAATATGTAATCGAAGGCGTCAAAACGACCATTCCATTCCATCTCCAGTTGATGAAAGATGAACGTTTCAGAAGTGGCGACTTCAACACAAAGTTTCTCGATAATTTTACCTTGCTGTAACAAAAAAAAGCTCATCCGGAACACGAGATCGTTTCCGGATGAACTTTTTTCTTAACGCCTGATTTATTGTTTGGCAGGGTGTTTTTTCATCTCCTTCATTTTTGCCTGTTGCTCAGGGGTCAGGATCTCCTCCACTTTTGTTTTTCTTTCCTGGTTTAGCGCCATGAGCTGTTTTTTCTTTTCGACTTTGTCGATCGCTGAGTTGTCGCGAATTTTCTGTGCCTTTACCCTGAAATCTTCATTGGCCTCCTTAAACTGTTTGGACTGGTCGTCGGACATGTTCAGGTCTGCCATCATCTTTTTACGTTCTTCTCTTTTTTCGCCCTTGTTCGGGTTGGCAGATTGTGCCTGGGTAGCAAATGTCAATCCCATGGCCAAATCGGTAAACACCAAAATCTTTTTCATAATTGTATTTTTAATGTAGACATGCATAGCCAGGGGCCGTTTAATGCCTGGCTGTTAATGAATGGCTAACACCCACGATACGCTTCGGAGCAGGTAACTGCAGAAAGATTGGGGTCAGGTTGGTTGAACCATCTGTTCCAGTGCCCGCTCCACGTTATAAAAAATGGCGAGTTTGCGAATAACGGATTCAACGATGGCATCAGGGCAGGAGGCGCCACTTGTAACGAGGATGCGCACCGGTTTGTGGTCTGGCAAGTAGCCGGTGGTCAGCAGTTCCCGTTTATTGTGAAAATCGTAGTGCATGACCTGGTCGGCGGAGAGCAGGTTCGATTCGGAACTGATATAATACGAAGGCAGTTTCTCCTCGCACAGTTCCACGAGGTGTGAGGTGTTGGAGGAATTGTAGCCCCCGACGATCATGGCGAGGTCTGCGGGTGTTTCGAGTAGCCCGCGAACAGCACTCTGGTTGTCATTGGTGGCATAACAAAGTGTGTCTCGGGTATCGGCAAAACGGTCGCCAACGGTATCCCCATCAAGCCTGTAGTGGTCGATCATCACCTGCCGGAGATAGTCGGCGATCGCCTGCGTGTCGCTGGCCAGCATGGTGGTTTGATTGACGACGCCGATACGCTGCAGGTGTTTGGTAACGTCAAACTGCTGGCTGTATTGGCCGGCAAAGTCGGCATAGAATTGTTCTGCAGGGCGATCGCCGCGAATATAATCTGCGAGCAAGGCTGCTTCCTGCATATTGTTCAATACAACGGTGGGCGTATGGAAGGAGGCATGTGAAAAAGTTGCGCGCGTTTCTTCATGGCCGGGTTTACCATGTACCACAACCGTATACTCTTTCTTCGCGATCTGTTCAGACCTGTTCCAAACTTTTTCGACAAAAGGGCAGGTGGTATTGTACCTGGCGGTTTCGATGCCTATGCGGTTTAATTTTTCTTCGATCAGCAGTGTCGTGCCGAAGGCCGGTATAATCACGATGTCGTCCGGCGTCAATGCTTCAAAGGGAATCAGCTGGTTGCCATGGGTATCCTGCATAAATTTCAGTCCGCGCTGCTGGAGGTCATTGTTTACTTGCGGGTTGTGGATCATTTCACTGAGCAGGTAAATTCGTTTACCGGGGTTTTGTTCGATGGTACGGAAAGAAATTTCTATGGCGTTTTCCACGCCGTAACAAAAACCAAAATGTCGCGCCAGGTATACCTGCAGGGATCCGA
>JBBSSY010000598.1:0-2581 GCA_038241595.1 Chitinophagales bacterium
AAATAGATCAGCGAGACGCCCCCCAATATAGCGCCCCGGCGCGGCTACTCGCGATATGTCAACCTTATAGACTGCCAATTGCAAACTGCCCAAGACTAATACCAACTGAAAACTGAATACTGGAAACTGCCAACTGAAATGTGCCAACTGCCAGCTGAAAATGGCAAATTGCAAACTGAACCTACCTGCTGAGCAGTTCATGCAACTGCCTCGCATCGCAGAAATTATAAATGCTGCAGGCAATGCGGTAATGTTCCAATTGCTCCCTCGCCTGGTGTTTCCATTCAGTGAGCATGGCCACCTGGGCTTCCAGCTGCGCTTTGTCGTTGTTAATTACCGCCTCACCCGACGGCTGGTTGGAAAAATCTGATGCGTAATTCATACCTCGAGATTTAGTCAATGCGATGTACAGTCGGGGTTGTAACGGTCTGTCCCGCATTAATGATTGGATGCATTGATTTAAAGAAAGTAACCATGAAAAGACCAATTTTTTGTTAACACTATCGTTCTTCATTGTTACCCAGATAAAGGTAATTTCGTAACAGGGATTCATCAATACCTCAAAGTGGTAATTGCCTGAAAAACAAAATTGATTTATGAAATGATTAACCGTTCTTTTGACAAATTTTCAGGCCGGAAAAACGCAAATAATTTATCTTGCGGCGGAGGGATAGGCACGGCGAATTTTTAACCTCCCTTTCGTAACAAAACAAGCCGTAGATCATTAGTAATAATTAAGCGTAAAACGATGAAAATGTATAGACTTGCTTTAGGGATGGCCACCGTTTTAACGATTGGAATGATGGTGGTATGTGTGCGTAAACATAAAGTGATAAAAAGACTGGTAGATGTTTCAGATGCAGGTTACGAAACCGCCTACGACGTATTGTACCCATTGCCGGCGAAGAAATTCAACCGCCTTTTTCGTTAAACCGTTTTGCACCTTCCCCGGCTGAATGGATCACTGTCTTCCACAGCAATCGCCCTTATATTTTCACCGTTTATTCTCCATGCCCATTACAACCATTGCCATCATCGCAATTGCCATCGCCGTTACCGCCCTGATATCATGGCTGATTATGCGTGCATTTTACCAAAACCGAATACTCGCCGCAACGGAGAAAACAGTACAGCCGTTGCAGGCACTGGCAGCGCTTCAACAGGAGCACCGCACCCTGCAAACCGAGAAGGAAAGGCTGCTGCAGGACCAGGCCCGCACCCAGGGCCAGCTCGAATTCCTGGACGAACAGTATACCGCTTCAAAAAGATTCCAGGAAAAAAACGAGTGGCTTCAGAACCAGCTTGCCATGTTTAAAGAAAAATTTCATGGCGCGGAAGAAAAACTGCGCACCCAGGAACGTGACCTGCAAGACCTGGGTGGTCATTTTAAGAATGAATTTAAAAACCTGGCACAGACCATCCTGGAAGAAAAAACAGAAAAATTTACGCGCGTCAACGAAGAAAAGATGAATGCGCTGTTGGTTCCCCTCCGTTCGCAACTCGTGGATTTCCGGCAGAAGGTAGAAGAGACCTACGACCGCGAAAGCAAGGAGCGCTTTTCTTTGGGGAAAGAAGTGCAGCGCCTGGTAGAAGCCAGTCACCAGATCAGCCAGGAGGCCAATAACCTCACCACTGCGCTCAAAGGCAATAATAAAATGCAAGGCAACTGGGGTGAGATGATCCTCGAAAGCCTGCTCGAAAATAGCGGCCTGACAAAGGGCCGGGAATATTTCCTGCAGGAGTTTATCCGCGACAAAGCGGGAAATATCATCAAAGATGACCAGGGCAAGGGCCTGCAGCCGGATGTTACCATCTACTACCCAGACCAGCGAAAAATAATCATCGATTCAAAAGTGTCGCTGATCGCCTGGGAGCAATATGTTGGCTGCAACGACCGCGAGGACCAGCAGAAAAGTATCAGCGAACATGCCCGTTCCATCCGCTCTCACATTGATTCGCTCAGTCGTAAAAACTACCCGCGATATGCGCTGGCGCTGGATTATGTGCTGTTGTTCGTGCCCATAGAGCCGGCCTTGATGGAAGCGGTAAAGCTGGATATGTTGTTGTGGAAATACGCATATGATAAAAAAATCCTGCTGGTGAGTCCGACCAACCTTTTCGCTGTATTGAAGATTATTGCCGATCTGTGGAAGGTAGAACAGCAAAACCGGCATGCGATCGAGATCGCCGACAAAGCGGGCAGTCTCTACGATAAATTTTCCGGTTTCATCGACAATATGGAAGTTGTCGGCAAAAAAATGGGCGAGGCTACCAACGCATATAATACGGCCTTCGGGCAGTTGTCGACGGGTAAAGGAAATATCCTCAACCGCGTAGAGGAATTAAAGAAGATGGGCGCCAACGCGCAAAAACAGTTACCGGATAAACTGGTGGAAGGCGCTGGAGAAGAAGTAGTTTAAGGTTTAAAGTTTAAGGTTTAAAGTTGTTTTGGGGTCAACTGACTAACTAACTTTAAACCTCAAACCTTAAACTGTCTCATAACCATAACAAAAAAACATGTTCACAGATTCGGAACATTAAGTTACAAGGTGACCCAATGTAGGCGCTTAAGGGTGAAAAT
>JBBSSY010000599.1:0-2579 GCA_038241595.1 Chitinophagales bacterium
GATCTTGTAACCGGCTTTTAAAATATGATCGATGATTGCGCCCGTATGGCCGTTTGCGTAGGCATCCGGTTTGATCATTGTGAAAGTTCTATTCGTCATGGGATGAAATGTTTTGGGGGGCAAAAGTATCAATTAGTTTCAAGTTTTTTTAAGAAAAGCGTAACCTGGCCGGATGCACGCGGTTATAAAGGCGCTTTCAACCTTGCCAGATTTTGCAAATAAGGCATAATTACCTCGTTTTCTGTTAAGAATCCCTTTATATGGCCAAAAGGGGGTGCTGAAAACTGTAAAGTTTATATACCTTCGCAGCCGTTTTATGAAATCTATCGCAGAAATTTATAGTGAGTTACAGGTACCAAAGAGGATCGTGGTGACTATGCACCAGAAGCCCGATCCGGATGCGATGGGTTCCGCACTCGGCCTGTATCATTTTCTCACGGAAATTGGTCATACGGTAAGCGTTGTTTCACCGACCAACTGGGCTGGCTTTCTCGACTGGATGCCGGGTTGCGATAAGGTGCTCGACTATGAAAATTACAAACAGCGCGATAAGGCTGAAAAGGCCCTTGCCGATGCGGAGTGGTTATTCTGCCTTGATTTTAACACGGTTTCGCGGACACGTAATCTTGCGCCGGTTATCGGCAAGCTTGCCTGCGTGAAGTTATTGATCGATCACCACCAGCAACCTGAAGTAGAAAGTTTCACGTACGGCGTCAGCGATGTCAGCAAAAGTTCCACGAGTGAAATGGTCTATGATTTCATCATGGCTAGTGGTCACGATGTGGTTATCAATATAAACATCGCAGAATGCCTGTATGCAGGTGTCATCGGCGATACCGGATCATTTCGTTACCCGGCTGCGGGCGCCTCACTACATTTAATGGTGGCAAATCTAAAATCCAAGGGTCTGCAGCACACACAGATCCACGATCATATCTACGACAATTACCTGGAAAACAGGCTGCGTTTTATGGGCCACGTGTTGCAAAACCGCATGGAGATCATGTATGAATACAATACCGCTTTTATTGCCATCCCGAAAGCGGACCTTATAAAATATGAGATTAAAACAGGCGATACCGAGGGGCTGGTCAATTTCCCGCTGTCGATTCAGGGCATCCGGATGGCTGCGCTGGTAATCGATCGCGACGAAGAGCGCAAGTGGAGTTTTCGCAGCAAAGGCAATGTAGATGTAAATACATTTGCGCGTAATTTTTTTAACGGAGGCGGGCATTTTAACGCAGCTGGCGGCCGCAGTTACGATTCACTTGAAAAGACCGTTCAGAAATTCATCCAGGCGGTCAAAGAAAATGTATCACAATTACAATAAATAAAATATGACAACACTCAGATCAGTAATGCTTTCTGTTTCTTCCCTGGTTGTGCTGGCGGCTTGCAGCAGCAACAGTTACGAAAAGACCCCCAGCGGGATCATGTATAAAATTGTCAAGAAAGGCGACGGACCGGTCGTCAAGAGGGGTGAAATTTTAAAATTTCATCTTTCCCAGCAGTTGAATGACTCTGTTATGTTCAACTCCTTTAATAATTTCCCCACCTACGCCAAAGTAGATAGCGTCGGAAATGTGTACAGCCCGGTAGAAGTGCTGCCATTTTTGCACAAAGGTGACAGCGTAGTAATCATTGAACTGGCCGACACGCTCCTGAAAAAAATGCCTCCGGGACAACCGTCTCCGCTTAAAAAAGGCGACAAGATCAGGTTTACCCTAAAAATCATTGATATTCTAAAAACTGATGAGCTTGCACAGGCTGACCAGCTAAAGGAAGTGGAGTCAGAAAAAGTGCGGGAAGCTGCATACATCGAAAATTACCTGGCCACCAAAAAAGTGAACACGCAGAAAACGCCGAAAGGTGTGATTGTCGCTGTTCAGAGCGTGGGTGAAGGTGCGGCGATCGATTCAGGCAAGTTTGTATCGATCACGTACACCGGCAAATCATTCCCGGCAGAAAAAGGTACAGAAGAAAAAGTCTTCGAGTCAAATGTCGGCAAGGCCCCGATCCAGTTTACAATCAACAGCGGCCAGATGATCCCGGGTTGGGATGAAGGATTGAAATTGTTGAAAAAGGGTGGCAAGGCTACGTTTTACATCCCGGCTACATTGGCATACGGCCAACAGGCTGGTCCGGGTGGCAAACCATTTGAAAACCTGATCTTCGACGTGGAAGTGGTGGACGTTGCCGACAAGGCGCCGGCTCCACAGCCAGGCGCACAGGGTCCGGGCGGCATGCCACAGCAGGTTCCTGGCCAGCCCGATCCATCGCAGCAACAAAATTCAGGCGCTCCTACGCCAAACGGCCGATAATTCGATCCTAATGAAGACCTATCAGATTAAAAGCATTGAATCGCGAAAGTGGTTCAATGCTGTTTTGTGCGCGGAATGAATTGCCGGAAGCAGAATTCACCGAATTAGAATAATTGGATGAATTATTTGGACGGTGATTTAGAAATTTGGTTGATAAACTGTGATGTTAGAGGCGGGGGTGCTCTTTTTGATGATTATGCCGGACCTGATTGGATACTCAAAGTTAAATCAACGCAGCGCGGCTAACCAACTTTAAAC
>JBBSSY010000600.1:0-2576 GCA_038241595.1 Chitinophagales bacterium
AAAGTCAATAAATGGAACTTAAAACGCATCCGGGATTTACGGCACTTGTTTCAACACATCGTACCAAATTTGCTGATCTGGCAAACTTTGTCGGCCGGGTTTCAAATGAGCTGGTCACCATGGCCGTACAGCATTCCCTGCTGTTGGGCGGCCCCATCTACTGGGCCTATACCGGGATTGACGGCACCCAGCAAACTGTTTTTACGCTTGATATCTTGTTGCCCGTAACTGGTGATACGCACCCGCGGGAAGCGCTCCCACTTAAGACCATCGAGCCATTTACCTGTTTTGCCACCTGGCATTACGGATCATGGGACCAGCTGCCCGATACGTACGGGAAGCTGATTCAGCAGCTCCAGGAACAAGGCCACTCGATGAACGGTCTCACGAGGGAATGTTACCTGAACATAGATTTCGCCAATCCTGCGAATAATATTACTGAAGTGCAGGTTGGGATCGGCTAAAGTCCGGAGATGACTTTGGTGCCTTCTTCGATCTGCGTAATGTACGCTTCCGGTTCCTTGCCGAATTTTGCCAGGTATTTTTCTTTGATAAAGGCGATGAATTTTTTTACTGCATCTTCTTTTACCAGGTTGATGGTACAGCCACCAAAGCCGCCACCCATCATGCGGGTACCGGTGACGCCTGCGAAACGATGCGCATGTTCGGCTAAAAAATCAAGTTCCGCAGAGCTCACCTCGTACAGTTTACTGAGGCCCACGTGTGATTGATACATCAGTTCACCGAATGCAGAAAGATTGCCCGCCTTCAACAAATCACAGCCCCGGAGAAGCCGTTCGTTTTCGGAGATTACGTACAGGCAACGTTTATAGATAACTTCTTCCAGGTCATCTTTACTGGCTTCAAGGTCTTGGCGGGAAACATCGCGCAACGAATGAATGTCTTTGCCGGTTGATTTTTTAATGATGGCCACGCCCTGCTCACACTGCTGCCGCCGCACGTTGTATTCAGAGTCACCCAGCATGTGTTTCACCATAGAATTTACCATGACGATTTTATGATCGGGAAAGTTAAAAGGAATGTACTCATAGGCCATGCTCCGGCAGTCGAGTTTAATTACATGTCCGGCTTTGCCATAAAGACTGGCAAACTGGTCCATAATGCCCACCATCGCACCAAGAAAAACGTGTTCGGTTTTTTGGCCAATGTAAGCCAGTTCCATCCTTGACAGGCCGAAGCCAAATAATTCATTCAACGCAAAACCAAATGCGCAGCATAAAGCGGCAGAAGAACTCATGCCGGCGCCAACCGGTACGTTGCCATCGATCAACACGTCTACCCCTTTTACTTCACAACCTTTCTGCTGCAGGTGGTAGACGACGCCGGTGAGGTAAGCGTACCATTCTTTTTTTCCATCCGGTTTAATATTGGCCAAATGAAAACTGTACCTGGTTCCGTATTCATTCGCATAAAGATTCACATTATCTGAATTGTTTGCCGCGATTGCTACGTACATTTTTTTATCTACGGCGCCGGGCAATACAAAACCTTCATTGTAGTCGGTATGTTCCCCGATCAGGTTCACGCGCCCTGGTGAAGAAACCAGCAGCGGCTCGTTCTTAAACAGTTCCCTGAATTTATTGATCATCACATCCATGGCTAATCGTTGTGAAACAAAATTATAAGAATGTTATCAGGAAAACTTATTTTAGTTTGAGTAATATTATAATATGTCTTTTGCCGTACTAACGCGAACTGGAGCTGGATTTGCTGAAACAATTCTTGAAAATAAACTCAATGGAACCCGGGTAATTATTCTCCCGGAATACGGCGCCCTGTTGCACGAATTTTCTGTGCAGATCCCGGAAGGCCGCTTTAATATCATCGATAATTACCCCGATAAAGCATCGCTCGATGCGGAGCTTACAAAAAGTTACAAGAGTTGTAAGATGTCCCCTTTTCCCTGCCGGGTACCCGCCGGCCGTTATCAACACGCAGGCCGTGATTTTGAACTGGAAAAAAAGTTGAGAGATGGCGCATCGATTCATGGGCTCCTGTACGACAAAGTGTTTAAAAGGGTGGACGACTTTGCTGATGAGACACAGGCTTCCGTTGTGTTAAAATACGTGTATAACCGGGATGATAGCGGGTATCCGTTTACCTACCGCTGTGAAATACGGTATGCATTGATGGCAGACGACATCCTGCAAATTCAAACGACCATACTAAACCTGGATGATGAAGACATTCCGCTGGCCGACGGCTGGCATCCATATTTCCGTCTTGGTGCACCAGTCGATCAGCTGATGATCCGGTTAAGCAGTAATACCATGATTGAGTTTAATGACCAGCTGGTACCAACCGGTCAACTGTTGCCCAATAATCGGTTCGTGGAAGAAGAACGACTTGGTGAGACGATGCTGGATAATTGTTTCATCGTGAACAGGCAGGATAATTACGCAGCCTGCACGTTGTTCAACCCTCAAAATAACCTGTCGATCAGTTTTTTCCCGGACGCCTCGTACCCCTACCTGCAGATTTATATCCCACCGCATCGCAACAGCATTGCCATCGAGAACCTGAGCGGCGCACCAAATTGCTTTAACAACAAGATG
>JBBSSY010000601.1:0-2572 GCA_038241595.1 Chitinophagales bacterium
AAAAACATTTTTTCTGCGGCTGCAATCGATTCGGACTTGCCGACATCAATAAACTTCGATCCGGAATGATCGAAGGCTTTGATGTCATTCTTTGCGGAGAGCGCGAGATAGAGATCAACCATGCTGAATTTACCGGTGAACGGCATTTTTGAAAAGATGGCCGGGCTAATGACATGGATACCGCTGAACGCCTTTTGACGAAGCGGCGGATCGATTCGTGGCAATTTCTCTTCGCCTGTTTGTACATTCCGCCAGCCGCACAAGATATCTTCCTCATTGAACAGGAAATACCGGGACGTTTCACGATTGCTCACCGCCAGCGTGGCCAGTGCGCCCGATTTTTTATGCGATTCGATCATGGCAGCCAGGTCGAAATCGGTCAATACATCCGAATTCATCAACACAAAATCATCGTCCCCCAGGTAGGCAGCGGCTTTCTGCAATCCGCCGCCGGTTTCAAGTACTTCGGCCGTTTCGTCGGAGATGCTGATCCGGCTTCCCCATCCCTCATTTTCTTTGATCGCCGTTATGATCTGCTCCGCGAAATGGTGCACATTGACGATCAAATCCCTGATGTCATATGATTGCAAGTATTCAACGTTGCGCTGCAAAAGCGATTTCCCATTCACCACCGCCAGCGCCTTGGGGTGACGATCCGTCCATGGTTTTAACCGGGTACCCAGGCCGGCGGCGAGGATCATGGCTTTGGAAGAAAGTTTATGGTTTATGGTTTGTAGTTTGTAGTTAAGAAATAGTATTCCTTCAGATAGCTGATAGCTGATAGCTGATAGCTGATAGCTCAACGCTCAATTTACCCATTTCTTCTCATCCTGTACCATATGCCTGACAATGGTTTTTACGCCATATTTATTCCTCAGGTGTCGGGCGAGTTCATCGGCGGCGTACACACTGCGGTGCTGTCCACCGGTACAACCAAAATTCACCATGAGGTGTTCAAAGTTGCGGTTGATGTAATCTTCCACGGAAATATCTACGATGCTGCAAACATCGATCATGAACTCCGGCATACGCGTTTCCTGCTCCAGGAAGTCTTTCACGGGTTTGTCGCGGCCGGTCAGCTTTTTATATACTTCCTGCCTGCCCGGGTTGAGAATGCCCCGGCAGTCGAACACGAAGCCGCCGCCGTTTGCGGTTTCGTCGGTGGGATGCGCTTTTTTATAGGAGAAACTGGAAATCAGTACCGTCAACGGCGTTTCCGCGTTGGCGCGGATCGGCTGAAAACGAAAAACGACATCGTCTGCAACGATGGCGACGAGCAGTTTGTCAAAAACCGGTAGCGTAATGCCAATCCGCTTGTTCGCGAGAAACCAACTCATATTTTTTAGCGCGAGTGGAATGCTCACCATAAAGTGGGCCTTTCTTTCAAACAAGCCGCGGAAGCCATACGCACCCAGCACCTGTAGCAAGCGGATCAGCACGTAACCATTGTACTGGCTGACGAAACTGCTGCGGTCTACCGGGCCGTCGAGCAATTCGTCTACATCGTCCATGTAATCATTCAACAGGTTGTTCTTCCAGTCGTCGCTCAATTCCGCTTTTGCCTGCCAAAGTAGGGAGGCGACATCATACTGCAGCGCACCCTTCATGCCTCCCTGGTAGTCGATAAAATGCACCTGTCCTGCCTTTACCATCACGTTGCGGCTTTGGAAATCGCGGAACATAAAGTGTTTCGTGCCGCTATAAGTCAGGTAGTTGCTAAGTGCATCAAAATCATCGAGCAGGCCTTGTTTGTCGTAGGGCATCTTCAGCGTATCCAGGAAATAGTATTTAAAGTAAAGGAGGTCGCTGAGAATGGCCTGCTTGCCAAATTCTTTTGCGGTGAGGCAGAGGTCGTAATTCACGTTTTCTCCACCCACGATTTGCATTTGTGCGAGTTTTTTCAGGCTCTGCCGGAACAGCGCGTATATCTCTGGCGTTTGACCGTATTGTTCCAGTTCATTCAGCAGCGACCGGTCGCCAAAATCTTCCTGGATATACATGGTCGCGTCGTCATTCATCGCGAATATTTTCGGCACCGGGGCACCGTTTGCCTTGAAATGTTTGCTAAACTCTACAAAGGTTATCGTCTCGGGCCTGTTTTCATTGTATGTGGCGATGTATGAACGTTCGCTGGTGTACATGCGATAATAGATCCGGTCGCTGCCCGACTGGGGCAACTTCTCGATGCGGTCAACGGTCTCCTTACTAACCGATGCCAGTAACGCTTCAATTGCTGCTGTAGTGGATTGCATTCAAAAATTTGTGTTGATAAAAATAGGCGAAATTTCGGGTTTGCACACGTTCAGCAGGGAATGGCCATTTACCGGGTCTTGCTTTCGATGGCAACTTTTTGCAGTTGTGCATTAAAAGCATCAAGCCACACCTGCATGCCGTAATTATTCCAGTGTGTATCTGCCGCCCGATAAACCCGGTTCCGCAATTTTTCAAAGGCGGGCATCACATTGATCTGCTCGATGTCCAGCGCCGGGTCGTCCTGGATCCTTCTAACCAGGTTATTGTAATGTCCGCCATTATAATGCGGCTCCAGTATCGACACCGGGTTGGGAATGAT
>JBBSSY010000602.1:0-2562 GCA_038241595.1 Chitinophagales bacterium
GATTCCGTCGAAAACTTAAAATCGAAATTATAAACTAAAAAAGATGTATCCTAAGCGTAGTTTGCAAGAGGAGGGGAACCTGAACACCCCAGCTCGAACCTCACTACACATCTCCCAGGTCCAATGCTATTACCTCGTGGTCAAGCAATCGAGGTACTGACAAAAGCAGCCTGCCATTTTTAATATGTTCTTTTGGCTTCTGCTCAGATAGCAACAATTGAACACCGCTTACTTTAATCTGATCCGGCGCGGTGAGCTTGCGGTTAGCGTTAGCATTTTTTAATCCGGTACCTGCGTCAACGCCAAAAACAGGTGACGACAATCCACCCGAATAAGCTTTAAAGTTACGCGTGTAATGTTCACAATAACATGTAATATTTCCCTGGTAAACAGTTCGCTAACCCCCGAAGGCAAGCCTTACAAAAACTCATGATCCAACCCCCTAAATATAACAATGCTTTCGAGAATAATGAGTTTGTTACTAATCTTTTCTGCCTGCCATAACGGGCATTAGTCAATCCATAGATACATCACCCCAATTTTCTAGCAAATGGATAATGCCTGGAGTCGGATTTCCCAGCGGCTGATAGCTGATGGCTGACAGCTGAAAGCTGTTTCCAGTTCCTTATTTTTGCGCATGGACTATTTTAAAAAGCTGCTTGACTTACTAAAAATGGAAAGGCACGAGGATCTGCAATCGTATGCGAGAATGACCGAATCTTCTTCTGTGTCCGAGCGCCGGGCCAATGGCATCACCTGGTACCCGGTAGCGATCCGCGGCTCTGAAATGAGTCGCGGCGATTATCTTACCGTGGAAGTAGAGCGTACAACTCACCAGGACATTCCCCACCAGCTTCGTTTTGGCATGCCGGCGGCATTGTTTTCGAATCATGATGCTAAAACCGACCGCGTTGATGGCATCATTTCCTACCAGGGTAATAACCAGCTTAAAATAACATTAAATACCGACGAATTACCTGAATGGTCGCGTAATGGAAAGCTGGGCATCGACCTGCTTTTTGATGACGCCAGTTATGATGAAATGCTGTCGGCGCTGAAGACCGCATCGGCAATCAATGAGAAAGAGGAAGGCGCCGCGCTCGTAAAAATATTAACAGGCCAGCGGCCGCCAACATTTCAACAGGAAAACATATTGGTTAACAACAACAAATTAAACAAATCGCAACAGGCGGCAGTACAAAAAATATTAACCGCCAACGAACTTGCCATCGTTCATGGTCCGCCTGGTACGGGTAAAACAACCACCCTTGTGCAAGCCATCAAAGAGCTGATAAAACAGGATAATAAACAGGTGCTCGTTGTTGCGCCAAGTAATACCGCGGTTGACCTTTTAAGTGAAAAATTATCTGAAGAAGGCTTGAATGTTCTTCGGGTAGGCAACCCGGTTAGGGTGTCTGAACGGCTTGTTTCACTTACCCTCGACAGCAAGATGGCTGCTCACAGCAGGATGAAAGAAATGAAGAACCTGAAAAAACAGGCCAATGAATTCAGGAACATGGCCCACAAGTACAAGCGGAGCTTTGGCAAAGCAGAGCGCGAGCAACGCAAGGCTCTTTTCGACGAAGCCCACAGGATCATGAAGGAAATAGCGAACACGGAACAATATATCATGGATGACCTTATCGGCAAAGCACAGGTAATTACAGCAACACTGGTGGGTTCAAACCACTACACCGTTAGAAAGCAAAAGTATCATACGGTAGTGATGGATGAAGCTGGTCAGTCATTGGAACCGGCTGCATGGATACCGATCCTGAAAGCGCAGAAACTGGTGCTTGCTGGTGATCATTTTCAACTGTCCCCGACCGTTAAATCGAATGCTGCTGCTAAACACGGGCTTAACATCACGCTGTTGGAAAAATCTGTTGCCCTCCACCCGGAAGCCGTTGTTTTGTTGGAAGAACAATACCGCATGAACACAGCCATCATGGGTTATTCATCCAAAGTATTTTACGAAGATGCGTTGAAGGCACACAAGTCAGTGGCCGATCATGTTTTATTTGACGGCGACCTGCCCCTGGAATTTGTGGATACCGCCGGTTGTGGGTTTGAAGAAAAACTGGATGGCACAAGCACGACAAATCCCGAAGAGGCAACGTTTTTATTCAAACACCTTACACAACTGGTTATCCAATTGAATACGTACTATCCACCTAAAAAATTTCCATCAATCGCCATTATTTCGCCCTACAAACAACAGATACAGGTATTAAAAGAACAATTGGTACACTCCCCGGAGCTTGTGGTGCATGGTGACAAAATTTCTGTGAATACGATCGATAGCTTCCAGGGACAGGAACGTGATATCGTATATATAAGTATGACGAGAAGTAATGCGCAGGGAAACATCGGCTTTCTTTCAGATATCCGCCGCATGAATGTTGCCATGACCAGGGCCAGGAAAAAGCTGGTAATTATTGGCGACAGTTCCACGCTTTCGCAGCTGCCGTTTTATTATGATTTTATATCTTATGCGGAACAGGTTAAGGGGTACAGGAGTGCGTGGGATTTTGTTTAACCGCAGAGAACAGCCGGAGAAGA
>JBBSSY010000603.1:0-2547 GCA_038241595.1 Chitinophagales bacterium
CAATTTATTAAATCAGGTTCCGGCAAACTCAGTGATTCCGCTGGCACCTTCGCATTCCAGGTGCCGGAAACTTTCCAGGATACCCTGCTGGTGACGTATGTAGGCTATAAAGACGCCCGTATATATGTAACGACCGCTGGTGGCAAGCCGGATTCATTGAATGGCAACCTGGTCGTGGTGAAGATGGACCGCGGTAAATATGCGCAGGAAGTGATCGTAAAAAGAAAAATAGATCGTGGTTTGCTGATGTGGCGCAGAATTGTTCGCAAAAAGCCCGACAATGACCTGTCTCGTTTTAATAACTTTTCGTACGAAATTTACAATAAGCTCGAGTTGGACCTCAACCGGCTTAAATTCGACAAACTCAAAGACTGGCGGTTGCTGAAGCCATTCAAAAGCATTATCGAAGAACATGTAGACACTACCGACGGCCCGCCATTTCTTCCCGTTTATCTCACCGAAACCATCTCCGATTTTTACTACAAGAGGAACCCGCGTGAAACCCGGGAGGTCATCAAGGGTAGCAAAACCTTGGGTATCGACAACGAAAGCATCAGCAAATTCCTCGGGGCCACCGACCAAAATGTAAATGTCTATAATAATTTCGTGCCGGTGTTTGATAAACAATTTGTGAGTCCGATCAGTGACAATGGCGATGCCTATTACCGGTACAAAGTGGTGGATACGCAGTATGTGAATTCGCAGCGCTTGTTCCACCTCGTCTTTTACCCGAAGAGAAAAGGAGAAAATACCTTTGAAGGCGATTGCTGGGTGCATGACACCACCTTTGCGATCCAGAAAATGACCTTGTATCTCTCCAAGGAGGCTAATATCAATTTTGTGGAGAAACTAAGCCTGATCCAGGAATACGCGATGCTGCCAGATCATACCTGGTTTCTTTCAAAAGACAAATTCGTGGCAGACATCGCGCCGATCGGAAAGAGTCTCGCCGGCGCAATCGGCCGAAAAACGACCACCTACCGGAATATTGTTTACAACGATACCTCGGTGCTGGCGCAACTCAGTAAAAATAAATTGAAGGAAGAGATCATTTTTGCCGAGGGCGCACGGGAAAAAGAAGATGACTATTGGCGCGAATCGCGGCATGAAAAACTGAATAAAACGGAGCAATCGATTTATTCGATGATCGACACGCTGCAGAAAATGCCCATCTTCCAGCGCTACACCAATACCATAACTTTCCTGGCGACGGGCTATAAAAACATCGGCAACTACCAGATCGGACCCTGGTACAACTGGTTTACCAAAAATGTGATGGAAGGACCGCGATTCCGTTTTGACCTGGGCACCAACCGTGGTTTCAACAAAAACCTGATCCTGCACGGATACCTGGCCTATGGTTTCACCGATCAGAAATTTAAATACAAACTGGATGGCATGTACCTCTTCAACCGACATCCTCGTTCGTCTTTATATGTCTCGTATACCAAGGACCTCGACAACGGACAAACGTATTATGACGAAATCAGCACAGACAACATCTTTGCGCTTGCCGTGCGAAAACCGGGTATCCCGTTAAAATATATGCAGATCAAGGAAGCAAAAGCGGAATACCTGAAATCATGGGACGATGGATTTTCAGCGACCCTTGGCGTCATTCACAAACAATACGATCCTTTGAGAAATATCCCGCTGAAAGAAGATTTCCCCTCTTCAACCGGCGAAGCGTTGAACAACTCAGAAGTGTCTATCCGCCTGCGTTATGCTTATCTGGAAAAATTTTTCGAGAGTTATTTTTACCGCACCAGCCTGGGAAGCCCCTACCCGATCACCGAGATTAAATATTCCAAAGGGATATCCGGCGTTTTTAACAGCAGTTACGATTACAGCAAACTCTATGTAAGTGTATCGGATTATTCCAGGATCGCGCCATTTGGCAATTTATATTACAATGTGTTTGCGGGAAAAACATTTGGAACATTGCCGTATATGTTACTGGAAGTGCACCCTGGCAACGAAATGTATTACTATAACAAATATGCGTTCAATCTGATGAACCGGTTTGAGTATATCAGTGACCAGTATGCGGGATTCAACATCGAACATAATTTTGGCAATGGGATTTTCAGGTACCTTCCTCTTACCAGGCGCCTGAAATTCCGTCAGTTCTGGAGTGCCAAGGGTGTGATCGGCAGCCTGTCGGATGCCAATTATAAATTGAATGTGGACAATACCACCAATGCGTTCCAGACGCTGAATGGCAAAACGTATATCGAGGTTGGTACCGGCGTCGACAATATCTTTAAAGTATTTCGCCTTGACTTTATCTGGCGTCTCGCGCCGCGTCCGCTGCCCGTAGAGCAGATCAAACGCTTTGGTATTTTTGGCAGTTTCCGGCTGGCGTTTTAGGTCTGTTGGCAGTTGGCAGTTGGCCTAAATTTGGTTTTTGACCGTTCATTGCGTAGCAATAATTGGTTTCCCCACCTATCAGGAGGGGTCGACGGCCGAAGGCCGGCGGGGGTGGTGTGTGGACGTTATATACTTGTAAAAACTTAACTCACCACCCCGCTTTTGCTTCGCAAAACC
>JBBSSY010000604.1:0-2517 GCA_038241595.1 Chitinophagales bacterium
ATTGTGGAGCGCCCTTAACGAACTACCCACCGAACAAAAAGACATTTTTATCTGGCACGAACTGGAGGGCATACCGTTTAAAACGATCGCCAAAGAAACCGGCGAAACGCTCAACACATTGCTTTCCCGTAAACGGTATGCCGTACTTCACCTGAGGGAACGGCTCCGCATCCTGAAAGACGAATTGTTAAACGCTTAAAAAAAATCTTATGAAATATAAACTGCGCAAATTGGCGATGGTACTGGTGTTTGTACCGCTTGTACTGTTCCTCTTCGGCTTCATCGTAATGACACTGTGGAACATGATCCTGCCAGCGGTCTTGCATGTGTCGACAATCACCTTCTGGCAGGCACTCGGCATTCTCTTACTCTCCAAGATCCTCTTCGGTGGTTTTGGCGGTGGCTGGGGAAGAGGCCGGCACAACTGGAAACGCAGGGAATTCAAAGAACGTTTCCAGCAGGACTGGCGGCAGAAAGTAGAGGACAAGTTTGCAGGCATGACGCCGGACCAAAAAGAAAAATTCAAACAGGAGTGGAAGAGCCGTTGCTCCGGCTGGGGAAGAAAGCCGGGCTTTGAACCAGGTAATTCACAGGCTGCTGCATCAACTCCCGAATGACCTTAACCCATTAACCATGAACATTTTTGTATTTAAAACGAATATCCGGTACAAAAAGCAACTGCCAGAAATTAACCAGCACCTCAACACGACCAAAGAGATCCATCGCTGGAATGTTGACTTTCATGATGAGGATCGGATATTAAGAATTGAAGCCGGCAACCTGCATCCCGGAGCAGTGGAAACAATTTTAACGCATGCCGGCTATTATTGTGAAGAACTGAAGGATTAAAAAGGCGGTATACTACGATACCCGCTTGCGGTTGGTAGACTTCACCCAGGTTTGTTTTCCGCATTCGAGGCATACATGTTCATTCACGGGTGTAAGGTTTTCAGTATAACCGCAGAATGTACAAGAGTAAGCCGCGCTTTCTATAATCTTTTTTGTCTTCGTTTTAAAACCGTCGGGCATAATAGAAAGCCCGTATTTTACATCCACATCCTCGTAATAAAAAACGCTTATTTCTCCCGATGTTTCCACGATCGCCTGTTCTACCTGGCCGAGGTGCGAAACATGTTGCAATCTTAGTTCTGCAAAAAATTCATCCTGCGCAAGCGCTTCCTTTTTAAAGTTATCAATGGCGAAACGTCCCTCCCGAATAAGGCAAACCGGTTTGCCTTCAACCAGTTTTTCAAACCGGTTGCTTTTAGCCACGAGGTAGGTAACCAGTACATACAGGCTGATGACAATGCTGAAAACGACGATCGCCGGCAGAATACCTACCTCTTTGTAAAACATGGGGTCGCCGGCAGCAGAACCAAGACCGATGATCACCACCAGTTCGAATACGGATAACTGCTTGACGCCGCGTTTACCCAATAACGTGAGGCCGATCAAAACCACGATAAACATCATAACGGTGCGTAGCCCCGTTTCAATCAAAAAGGTCCAGTCATGTTCACCGAACATCACCTGGTTCCAGTCTATGAGGCCTTTGAAGGAAGATTCTAACAGTAACATGCTGGCTATTTAAAAATGTAAATAATGGTAAATGAAGCGTTAATAGAGCCCGGATAGATTGAATAGAATTTTCCGGTCATCATCTGTCATGATGGCCGTGGTATCCTGTATAAAATGGCGCTTAAAGGCGAGGATTGCGGCGGTACTGTCTGCCACATCATAACCAATCAGGCGCAGGGCACGTGTCGTGCTGAAAGCTTCCGGTAACACCATGCCTGTAGTATCCGAATACCAGAGGCCGTATCCTTTGTCTGCCAGCAGTTTCCAGGGGAAGTAAATATTGGGATCATTCTTTCTTTTCGGGGCGATGTCTGCATGCCCGATGAAATTGGCAGCCGGTATGGAATATCTTCTCTTCAATGTATCGAGCAACTGCAACAGGCTGGAGATCTGGTACCCCGAGAATGCTTCGAAGCCGTTATTATCCAGTTCGATGCCGATAGAGCTCGAATTTACATCTGTAACATTTCCCCATTTGGCGATGCCGCCATGCCATGCACGCAGGTAATCGTTGAGCATATGATGTATCACGCCATCTTTACAAATTACATAGTGTGCACTAACCTGGGTTCTGGGCAGGGTGAAGGTGCTCAGCGTTTGATCGCAGGAGTTTTGCGCGGTATGATGAATAACTACAAAATTGGGTTTACGCATGTTGAAGTTGGTGGTACCTACCCACCAGCGATATCGCGCTACCGAATCGGGGTAGAGGCCCTGCGGTGTTTTGCGAAGCGTTTTGGCAAATGTTTTTGACTGCTTTTTATAATCCCGGTTCGTTTTTGCATAGGGATTTGGCGTACAGTAAGAGGCGACGGAGATCACTATCATAAAGACAATGAACCGTAAGTAAGATGGAGCCGATTTATGCATTTGTGCTTTTTTTATGGCTGTTGCTGGAAATACTCAATATTCAACGCTCAATTTTCAATACTCAATAAA
>JBBSSY010000605.1:0-2516 GCA_038241595.1 Chitinophagales bacterium
CAATACTCCAGGAACAGTGTATGAAGATTTAATCATCATGCCGCTATGGGTATCAGAAGGGCAGAAGCAGCTATAGGTCATATTGAAGCTTTCAACATTCAAACAGGTAAATTTGCCTGGGTATTTCATACGATTCCTCACCCCGGTGAAATCGGTTACGAAACCTGGCCCAAAGATGCCTATAAAACGATCGGCGGCGCAAACTGCTGGAGTGGTATGGTGCTGGATGAAAAAACAGGGGTCGTGTACCTTGGCACGGGTTCGCCATCACCCAATTTCTACGGCGGTAACCGTGCCGGTAAAAACCTGTTTGCCAATTGTATACTCGCACTCGATGCGCTGTCTGGCAAACTGAAATGGTATTACCAAACCGTGCAACATGATCTTTGGGACCTTGATCCGCCCTGCCCGCCAAACCTGGTGACGGTTACTCACCAGGGGAAAAAGATTGATGCCGTGGTACAAACCACAAAGGACGGTTTGATCTTTGTGCTCGATCGCAAGACGGGTGTTTCGCTGTTCCCGGTGGAAGAGCGCGCGGTCAGGGTAGACGGGCTGCCGGGCGAACAACCCTTTGCCACGCAAAAATTTCCGCTCAAACCTGCGCCATTCACCCGGCAGGTGATCACGATGGACGACATACCCGACCCGAGTTTTTTCCCGGAGGGGAATGCATTGTTTACTCAACGTTTTCCTGAAACACGGCATGGGGGAAAATTCATCCCACCCAGCATGGAGGGTACGATATTTATTGGCATCAGCGGTGGTGCCGAATGGGGCGGCAACGCTACCGACCCGGATGGCATACTCTACCAAAACTCCAGCGAAACGCCGCACGATGCGCGGATGACCGATCTTGCCGCCAGTCTCGCAAATAGTCGCTCCGCGGGCAACCGGCTCTACCTGGTAAATTGCGCCGCCTGCCATGGGCAGGACCGGAAGGGAAGTGGACCGGTGTTCCCCAACCTCGTCGATAGTGACAAGAAATATGCGGTTGACCAGGTAAAAAACATCATAAACAGCGGTAAGGGGCGCATGCCTTCCTTCCAAAATTTGTCGGAAAATGATCGTAACGCGATCGTCCGGTTTCTGTTTAATCTCGAAATCGAAAAAAAACAGGCGGGGGCGGAGGGAGACGAATCAGTGGCCACGCTGACATCTACCAACAAATCCTTTCCTTATATTCCGCCCTATATAACACGCAACCGCAAATTCATCGATAAAAACCGCTACCCGGCGATCAAACCGCCCTGGGGCACCCTCAACGCCATTGACCTCAATACAGGCGAATACCGCTGGCGTGTTCCACTCGGCGAATATCCGGAGCTCACAAAAAAAGGAATACCATTAACGGGCACTGAAAACGCAGGCGGCCCTGTGGTAACAGCCGGCGGCTTGATTTTTATCGCTGGGACAGAAGACGAACGCTTCCGTGCATTCGACCGGAAGACGGGCAAAATGGTTTGGGAATATCAGCTACCTGCGGGCGCTTTTGCCACGCCCATCACCTATGAGGCTAACGGTAAGCAATACGTGGCGATTGCCGCCGGTGGGGTACGGAATGGCCATAAACCAGGTGGCTGGTACATGGCGTTTGCCCTTACAGATTAAATGAATTATTATGACGTGTTATAATTTCCTGGTCATCCTGCTTTTGAACAACCTGGTCTATGCACAGGCTCCTTTTTCAGACAGTTTGCATACGCTGACGGGAAAAAGACTTTCTATTACCATCGATGCCGGCGCCGGTTCGCGGATTACTTCCTTTAAATTTTATGGAGAGGAACTATTACATGTGGAAGTATATAATAAAAATTTTGGTTCTGCATTGAGGCTGAGTCCGCAGGGCAAATGGAAAGACGGGGACAAATTAAACACACTCGTTTACAAAGTGATAAAGAAAAGTGCCCATGGCCTGCTGGTAAGCAGCACACCGGCCAAAGTAAATGGATTTACATTTTCAAACAGTTTCCAATTGCATGAATCGGACAGTTCGGTGACGATAACGTATTCTATCACCAACCAACTCAACGAGGCACAAACCGTTTCTCCCTGGGAAGTTACGCGTGTGCCCACGGGCGGACTCGCCTTCTTCCCAAAAGGGTTACAGGGCGATATACCACTGACAAATAAAATACGACCGGTAATGACTATCCTCGACAGCGGAGGTATCATCTGGTATCCGTACGATACATCACAACTGGCGGCGCAGAAACTCATGATGAAGGGCAGCGAAGGGTGGCTGGCCTACGTTCGCAACGGATTAATATTTATCCGCCAGTTCCCCGTAATCAGCGACGCGGAGACTGCACCGGAAGAAAAGAACGTAGAGCTCTGGGTCAACAAAGAAAAAACATTCATCGAACTGGAGAACCAGGTAGCATACCATCATTTACAGATCGTGGAGACCTTGCATTATACGTTTACATGGATCGCGTGAAAGATGCATTCCGAAATAGATGTGTCAATCGTAATTGCTGGGTTATTATATTTTGGAAGTTCAGTATTGCATTATC
>JBBSSY010000606.1:0-2509 GCA_038241595.1 Chitinophagales bacterium
GTTTATTACTGGTAGGCGTTGGCAGCCTGCTATTTTTGGAGAAAGCAGGATTTCCATTTCCTTACTGGTTATTTCGCTGGCCGATGATCCTGATTGTTATCGGGCTGTTTCTCGGTATCCGGCACAACTTCCGCAATCCTTCCTGGATCATCCTGGTCGTGATAGGCAGCGTGTTCCTATTGGACATGATAGAACCGGGCTACTCCATCAAACGTTACACCGCCCCAATCATTTTCACATTGATTGGCCTCATGCTGATCTTTCGCCCGAGGCACGGGAAATCGCCTCGCATGACCTGGGGCAGTAACAACGACTACCGGGGACTTCCCCGTCGTTCAGAAGAATACGATCCGACCGCCGAGGCGTATGCCAAAGAAGATTACATAGATTCCGTTGCGTTTTTTGGAAATGTCCGCAAAGTGATCGTATCAAAAAATTTCAAGGGTGGTGAGATGGTGGCTGCTTTCGGCGGCAATGAAATGGACTTCACCCAGGCTGATATGTCAGAACCGGTCATCCTGGATGTTACGCAGATTTTCGGCGGTACAAAACTACTCGTACCGGCTCACTGGGAAGTCAAGTCGGAGGTTGTGGCCATTTTCGGCGGCATAGAAGACAAGAGATTCGCCATGCCCGGAACGATCACCACCTCCAGGATCCTCATCCTTAAGGGCACATCTATTTTTGGCGGTATACAGGTAAGAAGTTATTAATCAACCGACCTTTTCTAATCTTAAAATAACTACCATGAACTGGTATCTTGCTAAAATAATTTTCAGGATTGTTTGCGGCGACGGCGATCATACCCCACAATTTGATGAACAACTGAGACTGATCCATGCGCAGGATGAAAAAGAAGCAATTATAAAGGCAACACAAATCGGCGCCTGCGAGGAAGATTCTTTCATCAATGTGAAACAGCAGACTGTCCAGTGGCAATTTATTAATATCGCCGAACTGTATAAAATAAATGGCTTTATAGATGGCGCAGAATTATATTCTCGCATTTATGAAACCGATGATGCCGTGCAATACATATCTCTGGTGAATAAAAAAGCAGCGCATATCGGCGACCCGGAAACGCACAAACTATTACAACTTTTATAACCTTCCCTTGCAAAAAGCGCCATTATCTCAAAACAGGTTCAGGCTCGTTTTTATTTCCTGGTGGCTGATCTGGACCTGTTTGCAGGTGATCATCTTCATCGGGCTCGGACTGCCACTAAACCAGTCACTGGCAGACGGAACCATCAGCAATATCCTGCTCGCGGGAGGGTGCCTGCTGGTTAGCAACAACCTGCGCTTTTACCTGCCACAGCAACAACGATATTCCTATTTATTTATCCTGAGCCTGGTAATTAGCGGGCTTTGGCTTGCCTTGAGCCGGTGGCTGATATTACTAATTTTACCTCATGATGCCGGGTACCACATGTTCATAGAACGATCCCTTGCTGTTCGATTTGGCATCGGTTTCCTGCTAATTGCCTGTATGGCAATGATCAGCGTGGTATGGTATACGTTAGCAGATCAGGAAGAACATGAAAAGCGCCAGGCTGAACAAGACAAACTTACCCGCGAGGCGGAACTGTATAAACTCCGCCAGCAACTGCAGCCTCACTTCCTGTTTAACAGTTTGAATTCTATTAGCGCCCTGGTGGGTGGAAACCCGGTACAGGCCAGGACAATGATCCAGCAATTATCTGACTTCCTGAGAAAGACACTTAAAAAAGAAGAAGAACAACAGGTAACGCTCGACGAGGAACTGGAATACCTTGATTTGTACCTGTCTATTGAAAAGGTACGGTTCGGCCATCGGCTGGTAACCGATATTCAATGCGACGATACCAGCCGGTTGCAAAAAATTCCTACCATGCTACTGCAGCCCATCGTGGAAAATGCCATCAAATTCGGACTATACGATACCACTGGTGACATCACCATTCGCATCTGCGCTGAAACCAGGGAGCAGTTTTTGGTTATCTCGGTCACAAACCCGTTCGACCCGGAGACCTCACTGTCCGCAACTGGTACGGGCTTTGGTTTGAAATCGGTACAGCGAAGGTTGCACCTGCTTTTCGCACGTACAGACCTGCTCAGCACCGCTATGCTTGATGACATATTTACCACCACCGTGAAAATTCCCCAGTAACAACCATGAAAAAAGTAATTATCATTGATGATGAACCGCTGGCGCGGTCGATCGTTCGGGAATACCTGCAACGTCATCCACAGGTAGAGATTGTGCAGGAATGTGGCGATGGTTTTGAAGGTGTAAAAGCCATTCAACTCCGCCGGCCCGACATCATCTTCCTGGACATCCAGATGCCAAAGATCAACGGCTTTGAGATGCTTGAACTGATCGACAGCATGCCGGCTGTGATATTTACCACCGCATTTGACGAATATGCCATCCGTGCTTTTGAAACGCACGCAGTGGATTACCTGCTCAAACCTTTTAGCCAGGAGCGTTTGGACAAAGCGATCGGTAAATGTATGGGCATGCAACAGA
>JBBSSY010000607.1:0-2488 GCA_038241595.1 Chitinophagales bacterium
AAGTTTAAGGTTTAAAGTTGTTTGACGAATGATGTGTCGTAGTTTTCACGCTCATATGAAAAAATCATCGCCGTTTATCTTAATGTTATTAGTCTGCCTGCCGGTCGCAGTTTTGTGCCAGCAGTTCCAGGAAGTGAAACGGTACCAGCTCACCGAAGCAAAACAGGCCGTAGCCGTTGACCATTTATTTTTTTACGTGGTCAACAACAGCACCATTGTCAAATATGATAAATCGTCCGGGCGTGAAATGGCAAGATGGGATGGTAGCGCACTAGGTATCCAACACCTGAACAGCGGCATCGTTATTAAAGGAAAATTATATTGCGCCAATTCCAACTACCCGCATTCGCCGATGGCCGGCTCCATTGAAGTCTTTGACCCGGCTACGATGACACATACAGGCACCCACAGTTTTGGGATCAGCCACGGCTCGGCAACCTGGATCGACGAATACCAGGGATTCTGGTATGTTGGCTTTGCGAACTATACCGGCAAGGGCTCGAGTGAAGGCCGCGACCACCAGTGGACATCGCTGGTAAAATATACGAAAGACTGGCAAGAAGTTTCTTCCTGGATGTTCCCTGAAAATATACTTGCGCTGTTCGCCCCAAAAAGCAACTCCGGTGGTTCGTTTGGAAAAGATGGACTGATTTATTGCACTGGTCACGACCGGCCGGAAGCATATGTCATGCGTCTTCCTGATCTTGGCTTTACCCTTAAACATGAAAAAACGTTCCGTACTGCCAGCTTCGGGCAGGGATTCGCGTTAGACAAATCAGAGAGGGACAAAGTGATCATGTATGGCCTGAGTCGGGGCGACAACGCCGTGATCGTTTCGGAGCTCCGGTAGTTTTTTAGCAGGTAATAACATGCATATGATAAATATGCATATGACCAATAAACGACTATTATTAGTTAAATTTGATGAATGGAGATTACCAGTTCACATAAAAGAGTCGTAGTTGTATATTGGAAAAAAAATGCTCTTCAGCCCTTCGAAGTGTTTTCTAACCTGAAAAATTTTTGCCTCAGTTACCCCGCCTTTAATTATAACACCATCAATAATTATCTCAGCAAACGTAAAGTTCATTTTGAAAATGAAGAGGCTCGTATCGAACGTAAAACAGTCATAAACCGTCCCCAGGCAGTGGTTCTCCCTGCACTGAATCGCCTCATCCAACCTGTGGTTCGAAAGGTGCCAATGAAACAGGCGGCCGATGAACTCAACGACCTGGCCTTCTGGTATACGCAGCCTGTCTTTAAACGACTGGCGGCGGTAACCGCGATCATCTCCCAATCATTAGCACATGGCGAACGCCTGGATAAAACATTTGTTCAACAGAAAATGATGAGGCCGTGACATTGGCAAAGGACTTTGAGGACTTTGTGCAACTGCTCAATAAATTCAAGGTAGATTATATGGTGGTGGGTGGTTATGCATTGGCACTGCATGGAAAGCCCAGGCATACCGGTGACCTGGACATCTGGATCAACAATTCCGAAGACAACGCAGAAAAAGTGCTGCAGGTGTTGAATGATTTTGGCATGGCCGCACTTGGCTTTACAAAGAAAGATTTTTTACAAACCGGGTACGTCACCCAGATCGGTTATCCGCCCCTCCGCATCGATATTCTTAATAACATTGACGGCATCGAATTTAACGTGGCCAAAGAAAACCGGCAAACGGTGAAGCTTGATGAGCTGGAGGTGTTTTTTATTGGTCTGCAAGACTTTTTACGCAATAAAAAAGCATCGGGCAGAAGCCAGGACCTGGCCGATATACAAGAGATTAAAAAAATAATCTCGAAGACACCCGGTAAGCGTAACCGTTCGTAGTTCAATCGAACTATTATAATTGTTTTTTGGAAAGGTACAGGTACTCTTTAGGCATATGATGCTGCCAGACATTCGGATTATCCGGAGCGTTACTGAACAACTTAAAATACGCGTCATCGGCGTATAGCACAATGGTATTGCCCACTCTTACGTAATAATTGCTATTGTAGTATTTTGGCAGTTCAAGTGTTGGTATCTGTCTTTTCACCGCTTTGGAAACCATTTTGCCGAGGAAACGCTGGTAGTTGCGTTGCGCCCTGAAGCTGGGTTTGCTTAGGCGATTGTATACATGACGCAAGGCCAGGTTTTTCGGAAGTTTCATCTTGCGGATCTTGGCCTTTGCGCCGGAATAAGATTAACAGACGTATAATCATCCACCGTTTGTACGGTAAGGGGAACGTCCGGAACCCAGTCTGCACTGTTGACCACATTATATGCCCAGTCGCCTTAGTCATATTTTCGTAATCATAGGCGAAGTATAAATTTCCCGGTTTAGGTCCGGCACTGTAATATGTTTTAAAGACCATGTCTTTTGGCAGTTTGCCATCTTCCTGCAGGTAACGCTGGTAGGCGGTCAATAAAAAGGTAATACCGCCACCCTGGCTATGGCCAGTTAATATAAAGTGTTTGATACCTGCCTTGTTACAGGAGT
>JBBSSY010000608.1:0-2470 GCA_038241595.1 Chitinophagales bacterium
AACAATACCCGACCAACCGGGGCTTTGAAAAATACTTCGGCAATATCTACGGCGTAGTTGACTATTTCGACCCGTTCAGCCTGGTCAGCGGAACAACCCCGGTGGAAAAAGTACCCGCCGGTTACTACCATACCAGCGCCATCAACGATACGGCGTCGGCGTATATTAAATGGCTGGCCAAAGCAGGCAAGCCTTTTTTCTTGTATGTGGCTGAAACGGCGCCACACTGGCCGTTGCATGCGCTGCCGGAAGATATTGAGAAATATAAGAAAACGTATACGGCAGGGTGGGATGCCATCCGCGAGGCGCGTTACCAGAAAATGATCCGGCTGGGGATCATCGATCCTGCCTCGACAAAACTTTCGCCGCGCATAAACAGCGACCTGGCCTGGTCGGCCAACAAGGACAGTGTCTGGGATGCACGTGCGATGGCGGTTCACGCCGCGATGATCGACCGCATGGACCAGGGGATTGGCAGCATCATCAATACCCTCAAACAAACCGGGCAGCTCGACAACACGATCATCCTGTTTATGAGCGACAACGGTGCGAGCCCCGAAGACTGTGCGCGTTTTGGCCCCGGCTTCGACCGGCCCGGCCAGACCAGGGATGGCCGCACGATTGTGTACCCGGTAAAAAAGGATGTGATGCCCGGCCCGGAAACCACCTTCGCTTCTATTGGCGAACGCTGGGCGAATGTAGCGAATACCCCATACCGTTATGCCAAGGCAGAATCTTACGAAGGCGGTATCCGCACGCCGTTTATTGCATACTGGCCGAAGGGCATCCGGGCGCCGAAAGGCAGCATCACGAAACAGCCGGGGCATGTGATGGACCTCATGTCCACCTTCGTAGCGATTGCTGGTACCCGTTATCCCACGGTGTATGAAAACAGGACGATCACACCCACTTCAGGCATCAGCCTGCTGCCGGTGCTGCAAGGAAAACCGGTTATCGAATCCAGGCGAACATACAATGAACATTACAAGGCGCGGTACGTAAAAGACGATACGTGGAAATTGGTGTCGCTGGCCCACGATACCACCTGGCGGTTGTACCGCATTCATGCGGACGAATCGGAGATCAATGACCTCGCTGCGCAGTTCCCGGAGGTGGTGCAGGAACTGGCGGCTGACTGGGCGGTTTGGGCAAGTACGCATAAAGTGTTCCCAAAGCCGGTAGTAAAGCGTTAACCACGAAGACGTTAAGGCACAAAGGAGCATCAAGCCGCGCTTTGCGCCCCATTTTTATTTTGCAACGCATGTTCGGCCTGTAGCATGTGCCGGTCTATGTGATAAACAAAAAAGCGTAAAGTGTCGCCGAGGCGCAGCCTGATATACTTCGTGAGGGAAATGGCTGTTTTTGTTTTGGTAAGATCTATGTTCCTCGCCTGCTCAAGCAGCGACGTCAACCGCTCCAGTTGTTTGATAAATCGATCGATGGTGGTAACCGATAAGATGGTTTTCGCCGGGTTTTTATCTGGGGGTGATTTCATTTTTTTCATGGTGCCATTTTTCGCCTGCATGAGTCCCGCGAAATAATTGCCCAATAATCCGCTCCTGAATAGCAGTATTTTGTCGGCTGGTTTTTGGGAGAGGATGGCGTGTTCAATCTCGGGCAAATAGAAGTCTCCATAGAGGTTCAGGTGTTCGATACATTCCAATACGCTCCATTGTTTCGGGTTGACCTTTGCATTGAGTTGTAGCGGGTCGAGGGTTTTAACGATTTTCGCCGTGTTCAAGGCATTTAAGGTGATGGCTGTCAATTCGTCGATGAGCGTATTGTTTTCGATTTGCATGGCTGGTTTGTTTATGCAAAGGTGCGTTGCGACCGGCGCGCCTGTCTTGATGCATATCAAGAATTTCGGATGCGGCTCAATGTTTCCGGTGTCATACGCAGGTAGGACGCGATGTACTTGAGCGGGATTTCCTGGAAGAGGTTCGGGCTTCTTGACAATACCCGGTTAAGCCGTTCGGTGGGAGATGCGGTCAGCAAGTCTATCTCGCGGTCGATTTGTTGCGTTACCAGCAGTTCCAGCAGCGCGATATATTGTTGCTGGCTTTCTTCGTTTTCGTACACGATTTGTTGAAATCGTTCTTTGGACATCATTCTTACCGTTGTTTTCCGGATAGCTTCCAGGTACATGTCGGACGGTTTGCCGCTCAGGAAAGATGACAATGAATTGATGATAGAACCCTTATAGCCAAAGCGAATCGTTTGTTCCTCGAGCGCCGTCAGAAGGAAGGCTCGCACCGCGCCGCTTTCCACGAGGTAGATCGATCGCTCCACCTGTCCTTCGGTTATAATCATGACGCCTTTGGGGAAGGTTTTTGTCTCGGCGTTTGCTTCCATGTGTGTTAATATGCGGTCGATGATACTTTGCGGTCCGGGCATAACGGGTGGTTTGTTACCGGTGAAATTAGGAAGAAGAAGGCTGCCAGCAGTCAGCAGTCAGCAGTCAGCAATCAGC
>JBBSSY010000609.1:0-2462 GCA_038241595.1 Chitinophagales bacterium
ATTTAACAACCTCGGCCTCGCTATAGTTGATGAACAGCATCGGTTCGGGGTGGCACAACGCGCCAAACTGTGGTCAAAAGCCACGGTGCCGCCGCATGTGCTCGTGATGACCGCTACGCCAATACCACGAACACTTGCGATGACAGCCTATGGTGATCTCGATTACAGTGTCATGGACGAATTGCCACCAGGAAGGATCCCAATTACCACGGTTCATCGTTACGAACATGCCAGGCCCCAGGTGATGGATTTTATGAAAGAAGAAATAGCCAAAGGGCGGCAGGTATATATTATTTTTCCGCTGATTGAAGAATCGGAAAAGATGGATTACGAAAACCTGATGAAGGGCTATGAAAATGTAAAGGCCTATTTTCCGGAGACAAAATATTATATCAGCATGGTGCACGGAAGGCAGAAACATGACCAGAAAGAAACGAACATGCAACGTTTCGTTAAACGGGACACTCAGATCATGGTCTCAACAACCGTCATTGAAGTCGGTGTGAATGTGCCTAATGCTTCTGTTATGATCATCGAAAGCGCAGAAAAGTTTGGCTTGTCACAATTACACCAGCTGCGGGGGCGGGTCGGACGGGGCTCCGAAAAGAGTTTTTGCATTTTATTAACAGGCGTCAAATTAACCAATGAATCAAAAGAAAGGTTAAAGATCATGTGCGCAACCAATGATGGATTCAAGATCGCCGAGAAAGACCTGGAATTGCGGGGGCCGGGAGATATTGAAGGGACCCGGCAAAGCGGACTGCTTAATTTTAAGCTCGCGAGCCTTGTGAATGACAAACAACTGCTTGACGTCTCCAAAGAAATGGCCTATCGCATCCTGGATGAAGATCCTGACTTGATCTTGGAACAGAATAGTGCATTGAAAGCCTTCCTGCAGTCACGAAAAGGCAAAACGGTATGGAGCAAAATCTCGTAAATAATTTTAGATGGGCATTCGTTTAATTCTGTAAATTGTAATGAAGACTTTGATCAATAGACTATTTATACCATTTTTCTTTTTTATCCTTGGAACGATTCACCTGGCAGCCCAGGAAGTAGCTGTTGATTTTACTGAGAATAAGGGCCAGTGGCAGCAATCCATTCGTTACAAAGGCGTTTTAACGAATGGCGCATTTTTTCTTCGCAATACCGGCTTTACGGTGGTTCAGCATAATGCTACTGATCTTAATGCCCTGTCAGAATCTATGCATGGTCATTTAAATGTAGGGGAGAATACGCCGGTGTTTGAAAAAAATGCGCCTAAAAAGCCTGACGTTGATACCGCTGCCCAATTTATTCGTTCACATGCTTACAATATGGATTTTGTAGGCGCAGCACCAAATCCAACCATCATCCCAGACAAGATCCAGCCTGGTTATACCAACTATTTTATTGGAAATGATTCTACCAAATGGGCGTCAGACTGCAAGATCTACCAGGCAGTCACCTATAAAGATGTTTATCCAGGCATTGATGTAAAATATTACAGTGAGTCTAATAATCTGAAATATGAATTTATTGTTCATCCAGGCGCGGATCCCGGCCAGATCGCTTTTAAATTTGAAGGCGTAGATAAACTTAGTATTAAAAACAGTGAACTGGTCATCAGCACCTCCGTGGGGGAAGTCAGGGAACTGTATCCTTATACCTACCAGTATGTTGGATCGGAACGCAGGAAGATTGATTGCCGTTACCAGTTAAATGGCAACATCGTTCGTTTTAACATCAAAAATTTTTCGAAACAATCAACCCTTGTCATTGATCCTACCCTGATATTTGCTTCTCTTACCGGCAGTACGGCAGACAATTGGGGATATACGGCGACTTACGGCAAGGATGGAACTTTTTACGCCGGAGGCATTGTTTTTAACACCGGTTTCCCGGTTTCTGTCGGCGCTTATCAGTCCAGGTTTTCCGGAACGGGTGTCAATGAGTCGTTGTACTGGAATATGGGTATCATGAAATTTAGTTCAAACGGCAGCCAGCGCCTGTATGCCACTTACCTTGGCGGAAGCAGTAAAGACCAGCCACATAGTTTGTTTGCCGATACCCAGGGAAACCTGGTCATCGCTGGTCGTACCACATCGGATAATTTTCCTGCTACGCGTACTTATGGACCGAAGGGTGGTTGGGATATCGTGGTGGCAAAAATAAATGCGACAGGTACTGCGTTGATCGGCGCGGTACGCGTCGGCGGAACAAAAGACGATGGCTTTAACACGGCAGACAGTCATAGCGGCAAACAGGAAAACCTGATTAATAATTACGGTGATGATGCAAGAAGCGAGGTGATTCTCGATGGCGCCGATAATATTTATGTAGCGTCCTGTTCACAATCGTCTGACATGTATACCTCTCCCAATGCGGTGCAGGCCAAATTCGGCGGCATCCAGGACGGCGTATTACTTAAAGTAAATCCATCCTGCAATACGGTGGCTTACAGTTCTTACCTTGGAGGGGCC
>JBBSSY010000610.1:0-2435 GCA_038241595.1 Chitinophagales bacterium
ATTCCATGGGTATGGCCCGCCAGCATGAGGTCGATATCAGGATATTCGGTCCGTACCTGTGCGTCCCAGTGACTGGGATCATGGCTCATCAGGATCTTGAATACATAGTTTTTATCTGTTGGATATGCCTGGTCCATTTTGCCATATTTTGGAAAATGCCCTTTTGCGCCCCAGTTCTCTATACCCAGTAAGGCAATCTCATCCCCGTTTTTCTTCAATGCTACATGTTCGTTCATCAAAAGTCGCCAGCCGAGTTCGCCGTGTACCGCTTTAAGGCGTTCGAGGTTTGCCGTTTTCGCAGCGGGGCTGTCCCACGACACATAATCACCGTAATCATGGTTTCCCAGTGTTGAGTAAACGCCCATGGGCGCTTTAACTTGCCTGAAGACGTCCATGTAATCTTCCATTTCAGTGGCGATGTCGTTGACGAGGTCGCCGGTAAAAAGCACCAGGTCGGGCTTTTCCTTCATAATCATGGCAACGCCTTTTTCGACGGCTTGCTTGTTGTTGAAGCTGCCGGAATGGATGTCACTGATGTGGATGATTTTAAGGCCTTTAAAGCCAGCCGGCAGGTTCGAATACGTCAGCTTCTGGCGTTTAAGCTGGTAACGGTACTTGTTACGAAAGCCGTAAAGTAATGTTCCGAAGAGGGTGCTGCCGGCGGCGATGCCGAACCAACTGAGGAAAGCAGAGCGCGTGATGCCTTCCGCGCTTTGTGAGATGTCGACAGAGGGATTGCTGAACAACCTGCCGACGAGCCACATCATGCCCCGCCGTACGTCGTCAATTAAAAAGAACAGCGATGCGATCAGTTTTGCAAAGAATAGTCCGATTACCGTTGCGAAAACATACGAACGAAGTGATTTTGGCCAGTTTTCGAAATGTAGCAGGGGCAGCAGTATCAGCAGGAGGATTGCCGCGCCGGAAATTATCCAGTACAGGGTAAACACCGAAATCCGCACGCGGGGTGAGAAAGACTGCGTAACCATCCTGAGTACCTGGAAAATATAAATGTCCAACAACGCCATCAAGGCAATGATTACCCACAAAAAACCTGTATTACGCATATTTTCTTTTTATAACACTCCGGGAGTTGTGCCGGAACTAAGTATTTATGCCATCAGCAAAAAGAATCATTTATAGCGGCTCGTGTACGAGACGACAGCGCCATCGAATTATTGTAAAATGACTGTTGATCACTAAAATTCGATGAACTCATCCAGTTGAAGATTGATGACCAATAACGTGTTAACATCAGCGATCATGCCATCCTGGTCAAGTAATTTGTTAATGACCGAAATCGGTAATTTGTTAGGATGCACGAGCATTTTCAGATACTGCAAAATCCCCGTCAGGTGATCCATGCCGCGAATATTGCCTGCCCGACCGCTCGAAATACCGGTGAGCAGCGCTTTTTTCCCCCACCATACTTTTTGAATATCTGAAATATCCATCAGGGATTTGAGTACGCCGGGAAAGCTGCCGTTGTATTCCGGTGCAATAAAAATGATCTTTTCTGAGGGGATGAGGATGGTTTCTTCCAATTCGGTAACGACCGGGTTTCTTTTGCTCACATCCAGGTTAACCAGTGAAACAAGGTTGGCCGTAATGCCTTTCTCTGCAAGAATCTGCTGGTACTGTTCCGCCACCCGAATGGTATTGCTGTCACTTCTGTTTGTGCCTGAAATTATTGTATACATCCTGTTGGTCGTTGACGCTAAATTTTTATTCTTCTATGATGATGTTCATTGCCGGTATAAGCAACAATCCGGGGCAGGTAAAGTTCCACAAGTTATAACGAAGCGTTACATTTGCCAACTGTTTCGTTTCCCGAACCGGTGGTTTGCAGGCACGTGCGTTTCGGGCCAAGGCAGGTAAAAACTTTGCCGGCCTGGGCGACACCTGGCAATTTACCGGGGACCCGGGCAACGAAAACAGGTCCCGAATTTCACAATTATCCTGTAAACTAAAAATACGCTTCGCCTGGACGAAGCCAGGGCATATTATGGCAAGAATAATAGGAGTAGCAAACCAGAAGGGCGGTGTGGGCAAAACGACCACGGCCATTAACCTCGCGGCCAGTTTAGGTGTGCTTGAATTCAGAACACTGCTTGTGGACGCCGATCCGCAGGCAAACAGTACCACCGGTGTAGGTTTCGACCTGCACAATATCACCCATAGCCTGTACGATTGCATGGTGAACCAAACACCTATTCGTGAAGTGATCCTTAAAACGGAAACACCAAATCTCGACATTGCCCCTTCACACATCGACCTGGTAGGCGCTGAAATTGAAATGATCAATTATCCCAACCGGGAAGGGGTGTTAAAAGGTATCCTTGAACCCATCCTGGACGATTACGATTTTATCGTGATCGATTGCTCTCCTTCCCTTGGCCTGATCACGGTAAATGCCCTCACGGCGGCACATTCCG
>JBBSSY010000611.1:0-2431 GCA_038241595.1 Chitinophagales bacterium
GGTGCATTGATCCCGGAGCGCATGGACAACCTGCTCGCCGCCTGCAAAAACATCGGCACCACGCACCTGACCAATGGTTGTTACCGCCTCCACCCGGTAGAATGGGGAATTGGTGAAGCCGCCGGGACCGTAATTGCATTTTCGATCAATAAGAAAATCACCCCGCGGGCAATTCGTGAAAACAAGACGTTGTTGGCAGAGTTCCAGGGGTTACTGGCCGCTGATGGCATTGAATATAGATGGCCATAAAACTCCAGCCCGATAAAAACAAATAATATAATCCACTGCTCGCGCAGTCATAATTTTTATCCCTATCATTACCATCACCTTAAATCACAGTCAATGAAACGCCTCCTCCCCCTCCTGCTTTCGATGTTTACCACGCTTGTTTATGCGCAGGGTATCTACCCAGTCACCGTTCCGGACGACAGTGTCGGATTCACCAGCATCTTCGACGGCAAAACCCTCAATGGTTGGGATGGCGATCAAACGTTCTGGCGCGTAGAGAACGGCGAGATCGTTGGTGAAACGACCAAGGATAAAGTGGTCAAGCTGAACAACTTCCTTATCTGGCGCGGCGAAAAAGTAAAAGATTTCGAACTCAAGGTCGATTTTAAGATCAACGGTACCAACAGCGGCATCCAATACAGAAGTACCGAAATGCCTGAAATCGGCAAATGGGTATTGAAAGGCTACCAGGCCGACATCGAATTTACCAACGGGTATACCGGCAATATCCACGAAGAACGGGGTAGAACCGGGCATGTAGTACTCTCCCGCCGGGGGGCGGTAACCAGGGTCGTGGACGGTCCCATTTTCAAAACGGTAGCTACTATCGGTGACAACACGCTGCTCCGCGGTGTGGTGAACGTGAACGGCTGGAACCGCTACCACATCATCGCGCGGGGACCGGTTTTAATGCAAATCATTAACGGACAATTGATTAGCGTAGCCCTCGACGAAGACACGAAGCATTTTACCCCGGAAGGTGTCATCGGTTTCCAGATGCATACAGGCCCTTCGTTCAAGGTACAATACCGCAATATCCTGTATAAAAAATTATAGCCGCCCGGATTAAAATAAATGCTGGGATTTGAGCAATAAAAAGCCGAACTTTACGCAAACAAATTTTTTAATACAATATGGCTAAATCGCAGGAAACCTTTGGTAAAAAGGAAAAACAAAACAGGAAACTTAAACACCGCCAGGAGAAACTGGAAAAGATGGAAGAACGCAAGGCCACTGTCAAGAAAGGCAAAACCCTCGATGAAATGATGGCTTATGTCGACGAGAATGGCAACATTTCTGCCACGCCGCCTGATCCCAAGAAAAAGAAAATCTTCAATTCGAAGGACATGCAGACGGCGATTCCCAAGCAGGAAGCCCGCGAACTGGATGCCAAAAGAACCGGCGTCATCACTTTCTTTAACCAGGATAAAGGTTTTGGATTTATTAAGGACCTTATTACCCAGGAAAGTGTTTTCATTCACGTGAACCAGCTGGCTGAACCCGTTAAAGAAAATGACAAGGTAAGCTTCGAAGTTGAGATGGGCCATAAAGGACCCAGCGCCATCAATGTGAAGAAAGAACCTAAGTAACGGGGTTTAGCATCAGCGTTATTACTTACACGACCTATTTATTCCTATCATATCAGCTATCAGAGAATTGAAATATTCTTCTGATTGCTGACTGCTGATAGCGAATAATATTATTCTATTCCCCTTTAAGATATCCCTGCAACGCTGGAAATGCTTCATTATCCCTGAAACTCCTCAAGTCGTCGAGCCGCTTCCTGACTTTAAACCGGAACTGGAGCTCCATATCGAATTTCGCCATCGGGATGCCCAACCTGAAATCCGTGTACTCGTTTAGCCAGGCCTTGCGGAACATCTCTTTCGTTTCGACAATTGCGTCGAACATATCCACTGTTTTTGAATGATAATGCGGTGATAAACGCTTTGTCACCCGAACCCTCGATCATTTGCCGCAGGGTTTGCACGCCATAGTATATACCTGCTGATGAGCCGGAAGTGATCGTTATTCGTTGTGTCGTGATGCTGATTGTATAAGATTCTCTAGAGTCTGCCCCCGGCCTTTCGCCTACTACCGGCAACGCATCCACGCCCGACGTCCTTTTTATTATTATGGACGCACCAACGGCCGACTCTTTGCTGGCCACTTTCCCCGCACCCTTTTCAGCGAAAAAAGCCGCCAGTTCCCTGGCGGCAAAGCGGTCCTCCTCAGCGGGCTTGTTTGCGAAACCGATGCTGAGGCCCTTTATGAACAGCTGCCCGTTGCCGTAAGTTATTTTCTACGGCAGGGGCAGTAAGGGATTGTGGTCTTTCGCCCCTGCCAGCGAACCAGCGAAAAGCATTATTATCGTGATGAGTCGTTTCCAACTATTTCTTTTTAAGTTCATTTAAAATGCGCA
>JBBSSY010000612.1:0-2414 GCA_038241595.1 Chitinophagales bacterium
AACAGCTCAAAAATATAATGCCAGGAATCCCCAGAGCGATTTTCCAATTTGGCTTATGTATGCTAGATGTTGTCATTGTGAACAGGTTTTATAATGGCAATAAATCCCCCCTGAAAAGTTACACCAATATCTGCACTGTCGCAACTAAGGAAAGCCCTCGCGGGCTTTCCTGGTATAATATATCTTATGTGCTTATTTAATGTACCGTCACCGCTTGTCCCACCACACCTTCGACTTATATGTATCTCCATTGCTCATCCGCGCTGCTGCCTCTTTATAATTGGCCGTGTTTAGCAACGCCTCACGAGAGGAGTAAAGTGTCCGGCGCGGAATCGTTCCACCTGTTGAACCCGCATTCGGGCCAGGTTGTAAAACCGGGTAACCCATCCTTCTCCATTCGGTAAACGCTTCATACGACCGGCCGAACAACTGGATCCATTTCTGCGTGCCGATCATTTCGAGTTTCTGCTCCTTGGTAAGACCCGTAAATGACAACTGGCTGGTATAGTTGGCCGGCACGATGGCAACGTTGTAAGGCGCCTGCGTGAGTGCGGCGCGTACACCATCCTGGTAGAACCCTTCCGCCTGGTCAACCGTGGCGCCCCAGCCTTCCAACGCGGCTTCGGCTTTGTAAAATGAAATGTCTGAGTAAGAAACAACCATGCATGGAATGGGCGGACTATACGCGCGGTTGAAAAACGTGAGCGTAGATGCCGTTGAATAATCGTCTTTGATGATGGTCTTCAAGATAGCATCGGTCAGCGCGACACCAAGTCCTTTGTAGGCGGGCATACCTGCTTTCACTGAATTTACCGTTGGCTGCGCGATGCGCGGCAAACGCGGGTCGGTGGTAGATACCAGCCTCGTGACAAACGCCTCGGCGAGGTATTTAAGATCCGGGCTGCCAGCCAGGAAATGATTCAGAATCGGGTGCACGTTGGCGTTGGTCGCATCGTTATACGTTGGAATCATCGCGTTGTCGGCGTTGCTGGCCAGCAGGGGCTGTGCCATCGCTTCGGTCACTGTTTTCTGCGCCAGCGCAGGGTTGGCATAACGGATACGCATACCCAGCCGGAGCTTGATGGAGTTGGCATATTTCTTCCATTTGGCGACATCCCCCTTGTAATAGAAATCGGCATTGCCATAACTGGCGTCGGTGGCGGTGAGTTGACCCATGGCCACGTCGATGTCCGCGATCAGCGATTTATAAATAGACTCCTGCGTGTCATAGACCGGTTTCGCATTTACATCTTCCGGACCCAAAGCAGTTTGTGAATAAGGTACGTCGCCGAACAGGTCGGTGAGCCGCTGCCAGACCGTGATCTCCACAATTTTCGCGATCGCGAGTTTGGTCCGGCCGGTAGGGTCGGTTTCCATACCCTTTAAAATAGCGTTCCGGATCTGGGTGATATTACGCAAAAGGGTGTAGTGGGCATCCCAGGTGGCATTGTCCGCCTGCTCCACGTAGCGAGAGCTAGAGATCAGTACGCCGCCAGCCCAGTGCTGGATCCAGGAACCATACTGGTTGTTGGGATATTCAACGCCTTCGGCAAAGGCTTCGTCTTTCTGCACCTTGCTGAGGATCAGTCCCGGGTCGATGGTGGTCACCGAGGTCGGGGGTGTATTGATCTTTTCAAAATCCTTGGTACAGCCCTGGAAACAGGTCACCGCACCAGTAAGTAGGAGAGATTTCAGGATCGTTTTCATATATGTCAATGATTTCAATGAATGGATTATAACTCGATGTTGAGGCTAACGCCCAGGTAACGCATCAGCGGCAACGCCGTTGACTCTAGACCGAGGGAGGAGTTGTTTACGTTGAAAGAAGATGCTTCCGGGGCAAAACCCTCCGTTTTGCGTTGCAGGTAAAACAGGTTGCGGCCGTAGATGCCGGCACGGATGCCTTTAAATGGTGTGCGGCTAACGATGCCCGTTGGTAACGAGTAATTCAGCGTCAGTTCGCGGAAGATGATGTAACTGGCATCGTTCAGTAATTCTTCAGGTACCACGTTGTCTTTGTCGGGCGCCACGATGTTCCAGTAGTCCTGTGCACGCACCTGTTTGGTGTTCGGTTGCCCGGTACCGGTAAAAGTGCCATCGGTGCCTTTCACGGCCACTACGCCGTCAGCGATGTAGGTGCCGTCGCGGCCATCGACTGTTTTTTTAATGGTACCGTATACCAGTTCTTCGCGCAGGCTCTGCGAGTAGATCTTGCCACCCTGGCTGATGTCGATCAAACCGGAGAGGGCGATGGATTTATACCGGAAACTGTTGTTGATGCCTCCTATCCAGTCGGGCAGGGCATTGCCCAGCTCATAAAGGATTTTGCCGTTTGTTTTCAGGGGCATGCCGCTGACCGGGTCGATAAGGCGGTTTCCATTGGCATCTTTCAGCCACTGAAAACCGTTGCCCAC
>JBBSSY010000613.1:0-2397 GCA_038241595.1 Chitinophagales bacterium
AGGATGGCAAGGTGCTGCGACGCCACCGACTGTTCCAGGCGGAGTTGTACGTAGATTTCAGTGACGGTCAGCTTTGTCTGTTCTTCCAGCAATTTTAGAATATGCTGCCGAAGTTTATGGTTTAGTGCACGGAGAATAAGCGATGATTTCTTTACCAACAGAAAATCAATTTTTACATCGTCTCCCTCGCTGCCAGTTACCGTAATATATTGATTTGTATTGATAGTAGTCATCTAAGCAAGGTATTTAACCAGCAGTGGGTTCGGAAATTAAGAAGAATATTAATTGCTGCCTCTATAAAGTTATCACGATTTGCCCGGATAAAGCGTATAATGTTCTTTGAGATAAACCGGTTCGCTGTATGCAAGTTCGGTAAAATCAAATAATAAAAATTTATTATATATTAATTCAACATAGTCAGTTGTTTTAAATGTACTTGTTTTAAAATACGCGTTGTTATGGCTCACCAGTTGCGCAAACTTATTTTGTCCGTTGCCGAAAAACAAGATTTTTTTCGACGATAAAAAGTGTGAAAAAGAGGTTTCGTCCAGTATCATGGCGCAGGGTTTCAGGATGGGCTGGAGGGTATTATCGTATAGCGCGGTGAAAACTTCCATGCGACGGGCATCGATCATGGGGCATAGATAATCCACACTTTGATCTCTGGTAGCGCTGGACATCGCCTCCAGCGTATTCACGGTAATGAGTGGAATGCCGAGGGCGTAACAAAGCCCTTTTGCGGCTGACAAACCGACCCGCAACCCGGTATATGATCCCGGACCCGCGGTAACAGCCACCGCGCGCAGATCCGCGGGAGTAGCACCCGCATCATGAAGCAGTTGCCTGATGCCAACATGTAACCACGAAGCATGATCCTTTTGTGTATCATTGGTCGCTTCGTGCAGATTCGTCCGTCCCGCAGCCAGTGAGATGCTGGCGTTTTCAGTAGACGTATCGATGGTAAGAATCAATGGCATGGGTTCTTTCATGGCGGTGCAATTTCGTCAAAGTTTCCGGAATCGACAGGGAAAGGAATTTCCATGTGTTTGTTTCGTTAGTTTTGCGCCATGGAAAAACAGATCATCCGGACGAAGTATGCACCAGACCCGATCGGGCCGTACAACCAGGCAGTCTTATATGACAACACCTTATACATTTCCGGACAGATTGCCATCAATCCCGCGAATGGTAATATTGAGGCAACGGATGTTATGGCTGAGACACACCAGGTTATGCAAAACCTGAAAGCGATATTATCAGAAGCCGGGATGACCTTTACCAATGCCATAAAAACAACCATCTTTTTGAGCGATATGGTTCATTTTTCTGACGTTAACCAGGTATATGGCAAATATTTTACCGGTGATTTTCCGGCGCGGGAAACGGTCGCTGTGAAGGGCCTGCCAAAGAATGTAAATGTGGAGATCGGCATGATTGCCGGTATCTAGCCGCTTTTACTTTTTGCCTTCCATAAAGCCAAGCTGTTTCAGAATGCCTTTAAGGATCTTTAGCCTGGCAATGGCCATGTCGACATTCGGATCCGCTGATTCAACCTGGAGCACGAAGAAATACGGATGATGGTTTTCTTCTATCCAGCCTACCAGCCATCCTAAAGCGTGTTTATTTTCTGTAGTACCCAGGCCTGATTTATAACTGAGTTTGTAATTCGAATTGTCCTCCTGCAGCATCATGGCCTTCACGATTTGCTGGGTGCGCGCAAAAAAAGGCAATTGATCGAAGTATAATCTTTTCACCAGGCCAAGTTGTTCATCTGCCGTTACTTTTAAAGAATTATCGAGCCAGAAGGTATCGATTTTACCAATTACCGCTTTACCGCCGGTGGCGGCGTACCCCAGCGTGTCGAGCCATTTCTGCATGGTGCCCTTGCCGATGCGTCGCGCCAGTTCCTGGAACCAAGGAACGCTTGATACTTTAAAGGCCTGTGCCATGCTGAGGTCTGCATTCCAGGCTGGTATGCTGCGGATGACACCATCCCAGGGAATGATGGCCGATGAGTCTTTAACTTTTCCTGTCTGTATGCCAATCAGCGAATTGACAATTTTGAAAGTAGATGCGGGCAAATAGGCCGTATCGCGATAACGCGTTAAATTATAAATGGTGAAATTGCCCTGCCCGTTGTCAAACATGGAAAAACAACCAGTCACCTTTTCTTCTTCAAAATACTTTTTAAGGCTATCGTCGATGGTAACATTGTTCGGTGAGCAGGAAACCAGCATCCATGCCATTGAAACACAGGCGAAAAGGTATTTAAACATGCAATAATTTTTGCAAATTTAACCGCAGCGATCCATTAATCATGACGCGGCGGGGTATTTATCTCCCGATTGCCCCGACTGTGTTGCCTGTCGCCTTAATTTGCCGGGTATGTCTTCACAA
>JBBSSY010000614.1:0-2382 GCA_038241595.1 Chitinophagales bacterium
ATTGATCAGGTGTATACACATCACAAGAGTACTATATTTTACCTACAATTCCTGTTCCATCCTGGCTGCTGTGAATTGCTTTATCAGCTCGAAATAATAATCTCCCGCCGCCGTAACGGCGGCTTATCTTTTCACCAGTCCAAACTTATATTAGAATCTTTTACTTTATTTGTAGCGCTTTTGCACCCGCAGATAAATCATCGCAGGGTGGAGCAAATCATCTCCGAAAGGCCTGCATATGACACCCATTGTTCAGATTTCTCTTGACCTCACCAATATTGACGAAGCCCTTGAAACCGCTGCTATGGCCCTGCGTGCAGGGGTAGACTGGCTAGAAGCCGGTACACCACTGATTCTCGCGGAAGGTCTCCATGGCGTGCGCAAACTGCGCGAGGCGTTTCCTGGCATCCCCATCGTGGCCGACCTGAAAACGATGGATGGCGGTTACCTTGAAACTGAAATGATGGCCGGTGCAGGAGCCACGCATGTGGTGGTGATGGCCCGCGCACATGAAGAAACCATCCGCTGCGTGGTGCAGGCGGGACGAGATTTCGGGGTCGGTGTAATGGGCGACAACCTGGGTTGCGAAGACATGGTCGCCGCCGCGCAGTGGCTTGAAACACTGGGTTGCCATTTTATCATTCATCACATTGGTTACGACGAACGGAGGGGCATAGCCGCGCGCGGCAACCGAATGCCCAGCCCACTCGACCAACTGGCCGAAGTAGTTCGGGCGGTTCAAATCCCAGTACAAGCCGTTGGTGGACTCAGCCTGGAACAGGCAATCCGGTGCCCGGAATTTGGCGCACCCCTGGTAGTACTCGGCGCACCGTTGACGGTTGATGCCGATACCTTTAAAACCGCTTCGGGCGACCTGGAAAGTTCCTTGCGACTGATCTGCGAAAAAATACATGCGTATGGTGATGTAACGGTGGGCAAACAATAATCAACAATTTTAAAACACACACATGAAATCTGCTGCAGTCGTAAATTTTGGCCCCGAGAAGGGATCTGTGGAAATCAGGGAGATTGAACAACCCGACATCGGTGATGAAGATGTGCTGCTGGAAGTGGCCAATGTAGGCGTTTGCGGCAGCGACCTTCACCAGTGGACCTCCGACCACAGCTGGCCTGTGAACTACCCCGTGGTGCTCGGTCACGAATTCAGCGGCAAAATTATGGACACCGGCAGCCGGGTAACCGGCTGGAAAGCCGGTGATCGCGTGGTGAGTGAAACTGCTGCCGTGATCGACCACAACAACCCGATGTCGCGCCAGGGATTATACAACCTCGATCCTACCCGCAAGGGCTTCGGATACGGCGTAAACGGCGCCATGACGAAATATGTCAAAGTACCGGCCCGCTGCCTGCATAAAGTACCGGAAGCGTTGTCTTTCGAACACGCGTGTTTGACCGAGCCCTGCTGTGTAGCATTTAATGCCGTTGTAGAAAATGCACGCATCAAACCCGGGGATCGCGTAATCGTTTTAGGGCCCGGCACGATCGGCATTCTATGCGCTGCGGTGGCACGGCTCTGCGGCGGTGAGGTAGCCGTGGTGGGGCTAGAGGCAGATCGCCACCGGCTCAACATCGCCCGCCGGTATGGTTGCGAAGCCATCATCGGTGACGCCACCGAATGGGCAAAATCGCGGGACGGTCTCGGCGCCGACCTGGTTATCGATGCTGCCGGCTCAAGCGCCACGCTGCGGATCGCACTGGACCTGGTGCGCCCAAACGGTCATATCAGCAAAGTGGGCTGGGGCCGTCAACCGTTGAATTTTTCACTCGACCAGCTGGTACAAAAAAACATCACCCTGCAGGGAAGTTTCAGCCACAACTGGCCTATCTGGGAACGCGTGATCGCGTTGCTGGCAAGTAAACAACTGGATGTCACGCCCATCATCGGCGGCGTTTGGCCCGTAACCGCATGGCATACCGCCTTTGAAAAAATGCATTCGGGCGAAGTGGTAAAAAGCATTCTAAAACCCGAATAATGAGGCGACTCGAAAACAAGGTAATCATCGTCACTGGCAGTACCACCGGTATTGGTAAAGCCATCGCGCTGCGATGCGTGGAAGAAGGGGCACGCGTCATTTTACATGGACTGGAGAAAGAATGGGGAGAAGAAGTGCTGGCGATGATCGGCACGACACATGCGCGCCTGCACATCGAAGACATCACCGTTTCGGGTACCCCTCAACGTTTGGCAGACCTCGCCATCTCCTCTTTTGGCAGGCTGGATGCCGTCGTAAACAATGCCGCGCTGGTGGCCTCTTCCAACATCCATTCGACAGACCTGGATTTCCTGCGTACTATCCTGGAAATAAATACCGTGGCACCCTATGCGCTGATCCGCGCAGCGTTGCCGGCGCTGACCGAATC
>JBBSSY010000615.1:0-2344 GCA_038241595.1 Chitinophagales bacterium
GATTCATGGGGATTTGTTAAAATGTTAGGTTGGCGCCAAAAACGATGCTTCGTGTGATGGGATAGCGACCATAATCGCCTTTTAAATAGCCGATTGTCGTGAAAACTCCGTCTTCGGGATTGGGTCCTTTATATCGGGTAAAATAATGCAGGTTGTTGCCACTGACGGTGAAGCGCAAGGCAGCTATTTTAGCTTTTTTTAACCAGGCGGCCGGTACGGTATACCCTGCAGTCAGTTCGCGAATGGCGAGGTAATCACCTTTTTCTACATATTGACTGCTTATACCGGTTATAACGGCACCTCTCAGGATATTCTGCGAAGAGGTTACGTCCTGCGGGTTGTATTTTGGCGTACTGGTTACGTCTCCCTGCTTTTTCCAGCTGTCTTCGAAATATCCCAGTGTAGGAGCAACGTCACCCTGCCAGTTGCCATCCAGCAAAGCCCGGGCGTAATTAAAGATACTATAACCGGTGCTGTAATCTGCCCGGAGGTAGAGGCTGAAACCTTTATAGGCCAGGCTGTTTGAAAAGCCGCCGGTCCAGGTTGGAAAAGGAGTGCCGAGGTACACTTTGTCGCGTAAATCGATGATTCCGTTGCCGTCTGTATCCTGCCAATTGATGTCGCCGCCGCGTTTACCTTTGACGACGCCGATGGCATTATCAACCGGTGCTTTTGCGGCTTCCTCGTCCGTTGCGTACACACCAAGTGCTTTAAATCCGTACCAGTCGCCGATGCGGCCACCTTCAATCAGACCATTGTTGGCGGGCCTGTACACATATGTTTTAGAATTAGGATCATACACCTGCAAACCGCCGATGCGGTTGCCTTCAACCCCTGTAGGAGGAAGGCTCAGCACCTTGTGTGTATTTTTAGCGGCGTTGACTGAAATGTTCCAACTGACCTGGGAAGATGGCGGTAAAATATTTGCGCTTATCTCGAATTCCAGCCCTTTGTTTTCCAGGCTGCCGAGGTTCGTGATCAACCGCGTGATACCGGTGGATTGTGGTGGTGTCAACTCGGCCAGCAAATCGTCCGTCACCTTGCGATAATAATCAAAAATCAATGTCAGGCGGTTGTTAAATAAACCAACATCTGCCCCTACATCCACCGTTTTTGAACGCTCCCATTTGAGGTCCGAATTGGCAATGTTATTTGCCAGGAAACCGGAAACACCATCATATTTTTGTTGCGTGATCACGCTGGATAAACCGTAGTCGCCCTGGGCATAGTATTCTGTTAACAAACCCTGCCCGATATTGCCGTTTACCCCATAGCTCCCGCGCAATTTTAAGCTGACGAGGTTTTCAGGTACTGCGTTCCAGAAATTTTCCTTGCTGATTACCCAGCCCGCGGAAACACCCGGGAATAATCCGAAACGATGATTGGCACCAAACGTCGACGAACCGTCATACCGCGCATTTACCGTAAGCAAATACTTCTGCTGGTAATCGTAGTTTAAGCGGCCGATATAACCAGGCAGGCGGAGATTCGTGATGGAATTACTCACGCCGGAATAGGTGGAAGATGCACTGATCGTGGGTATCAGGTCGGTGGCAGCGCCCTGGCCGGTGATGGTGACCATGTTGTTAGTGCGTTCGAAATAGGAAAGCCCCGTTTTGGCTTCCAGGTGATGATCGCCAAACGCTTTGGTATAGGTTAAGATCGCATCGGCCTGGTACTGATCCGTCCGGATTGTGCTATAGGTAGCGATACGGGAGGTGTTCAGGTTAGCGGCCCCGGGACCGTTCTGGTAGGATGGCACGAAGGTGCGTGCCGACAGGTTGGTGCGGTACAGCGAAAATTGCGGATCGAAAGAAAGTCCTTTCAATATTTTCCAGGAACCGCCCACGGTGTAGTTGGCCGTTTCGTTGCCCGCGTTATTATTTTGTCTCGCCAGCTGGTAGACCGGGTTGCCAACGCCTTGCGATGCACCGGGCGAAAGGGTGCCATCTTCAAACGTGTACTTCGCGGTGGGCGGCAGACCTGCATACCGCAAAAAAACAAGCTGGTCAGGCTGGGTAGCAACATTGTTGGTATTGTTGGTGTAGTAGACCCTGCCGAAAATGTTGATGTTGTCCCTGAGTTTGTACGAACCGGTTAAATTAAACGTAAGGCGTTTATACATGGTGGTTATCACGGTGCCATCGCTGGTCTGGTATCCGACGGCCGCATTGAAAGTACCTTTGTCATTCCCGCCCGAAAGATTTACGTGGTGATTGTGCGTATACGCGGTACGGTACAACGCATCGTTCCAGCGGGTGTCCTTAAAGATAATCGATTTCGTGGCGTCCAGCGGGTCCACGATGCTTTCCCATCCCTGCTGCAGTTTAAACGAATTGTAACC
>JBBSSY010000616.1:0-2343 GCA_038241595.1 Chitinophagales bacterium
CGTTGATTAACCAGTCGCTGAAGAATGATCACCGGAATGAATCCTGACAATTATTTTTTGTAAAGCGCGGGCCAGCAACGCTTCGAGGGCCGGACTTATTTCCCCATCTGCATCCTCCTGCTCAAACTGGTGGTGGATATAATCCTTCAGCAGTCCCTTGTGTTCATAGTCGTCAGATTTTCCCGGTCCCGGATATGCTTCTTTTTGTATGCTGGCCGCCTCCGTGAAGTGGAAAGCGCCTATCCTGTTTTTTTCCATTGTCGTCATTTACAATCAATACGCAGGAATAAAACACTTCCTCTGCTATTACTGGTTTTATTTCCCGGCAGCAGGGTATTACTCCTTTGGCGGCGTACTACATAAGATATTCGTTATCCTTAAATATAAAGTCATGGAACCTGTCTCTAAATTTCAGAAGACGCTGCTCGGCTCGATGTTCCTGCTGTTGCTGGCGGTTAAAATTCTTTCACTCATCTTGTGACGCCTATTGCAATGCTTCAATCGTTATGGGTGTCATCTTTGCGGTCAGTAACTGGATAATGATCCAGGCCAGCAGGTAGGTGGAACCGCAGATGATGAACAGGATGTTGTAACCGGCGCCGATATTGCCGGCTTCGCGGTAATATTCCAGCAGGCCGCCAACGACCAGGGGGAAAAAGGTGGAACCGATCGATCCGGCCATGCCGCCGAGTCCGACCACCGAGCTCACCCCGCGTTTTGGAATGATGTCTGAAACGATGGTAAAGATATTGGCACTCCAGGCCTGGTGCGCGGCGGCGGCAATGCTCAGGATGGCAACGGCTACCCAGATATCAGTGGCAAATCTTGCCAAAAAAATCGGCATCACCGCAAAGGCCACGATCAGCAAAGTCAACTTGCGCGCTTTCAATACAGGCATTCCTTTCCGGATAAAATATGACGACAACCAGCCACCGCCGATGCTACCGAAAGTAGTGGCCGTGTAAATAATAACGAGTGGAAGACTGGGTTTGGTAAGGTCTAATTTAAAGGTGGTGGAGAAATACGAAGGCAGCCAGAAGAGGAAAAACCACCAGATGGGATCGGTTAATACTTTGCCGACAATAAACACCCAAGTCTGCCGGATGCCAAGAAGTTTTACCCATTTGATCGGCGCCTTGTTGTCAATGTCCGTCGCTTCATTGTCGCTGTGTATGTATTCAATTTCCTTCGCACCCACCCGCTTTTGCCGACTAGGGATCTCGTAAAATATCCACCAGAAGATCAGCCAGATAAAGCCGAGGGCGCCGGTGATCAGGAAAGCTTCCTGCCAGCCATAAGCACCCAGGATCCAGGGAACGAGTATCGGAGCCACCACCGCACCGATGCTGGTACCTGAATTAAAAATGCCGGTAGCCAGCGCCCGTTCTTTCTTGGGGAACCACTCCGCCACCGCTTTCACGGATGCGGGAAAGTTGCCAGCCTCAGCCAGTCCGAGCAGGCCCCGCACCACGCCAAAACCAAAGGTGCTGCTCACCGCGGCGTGTAACATCGCGGCCACGCTCCATAGGAATACCGAAATAAAATAACCCAGCTTGGTACCGATTTTATCGATGATGTTGCCAAAGATGATATAACCCAGTGCATAACAGCCGGCGAAGATCATTACGATGTGCCCGTAATCCACTTCCGTCCAGTTGAATTCTTTCTCCAGCGTGGGTTTCAGCAAACCAATTACCTGCCTGTCGATGTAGTTGATCGTGGTAGCAAAAAACAGCAGGGAGCAAACTACCCAGCGGTAATTACCTGTTTTAGTATGTTCAATCATGCAGATTATTTAGGGGCGTCAGGGATGGTTAAAATCAGCACACAATATATAGTACATTTTTCAGGAAAGTTGTTTTTCTTACAAAAGGGTGATGGGTACCGATGCTCCTTTTTTTTCTGCAGATACATAACCGGCATAGATGGTTGCCATCGTATCGGCCGCCAGCATGCTGTTGCTTTCAATGGCTTCCTGGTACGCTGCGGCGCGGTAGAACGCATCCATTTCATGCTGGTAACCGGTAAACCAGGCTTCATCCGGTGACATCGAGGACCAGCCTGCTTTCGTTTCGCTTTTTTCAACCAGGTAGATGTCTTTGAAATGATCAGCGGTGGGCGTGTACGACTGCATGGCATTGTTTGGATTGATGTTGCAGATGGTGCGGTGGTTGCTGGTGTTGAGTTCGATCCAGTTGTGTACGCCACCCAGCACGAGTTCGCTGGCGAAGATATCGGCGATGGTGCCGTCTTCAAATTCGATGTGCATCATGGCGATGTCTTCCGTGTCGATGTAGGTGGTTCGCAGGTGCCCTTCGTCCTTGTAGGAAGGCAAACGCGTGA
>JBBSSY010000617.1:0-2342 GCA_038241595.1 Chitinophagales bacterium
AAACCTCCTCTGGTAAAACGACTCCGCCGCGAACTGGAACGAAGCCCTGCCCATCGGCAACGGCTTTATGGGTGCGATGGTGTATGGAAGCGTACAACAGGAACATCTGCAGATTAATGAAAATACGCTATACAGCGGCGAACCATCGCTGGTGTATAAAAAAGTAAACATCGTCCCCACCTACGACACTGTCGTTGGCATGTTGCGAGCCCATAAAAACGTGGAGGCACAGGAGATCGTGCGCCAGCAATGGCTCGGCCGCCTGCACCACAATTATGAACCACTCGGTGATCTCTACCTTGCCTTCGATCAATCCGGACCGATCACCAGCTACCGCCGCGAACTCGACCTGGATCGTGCTGTGTTGACTATATCCTACAAACAAAACGGGGTGAGGTATACGCGGGAGATCTTTGCCAGCAACCCCGGTCACGCCATTGTGATCAGGCTGACCGCCGACAAACCGGGTGCACTCAATTTTACCGCGAATTTTGCCTCCGTTCATCCCACGGCGAAACAAGCCGTCGCCGATAACCGGACCCTTTTGTTGAAAGGGCAGGCGCCCGGTTATGCAGAACGCCGGAGCCTGAAAGAAATGGAGAACTGGAAAGACCAATACAAACATCCCGAACTGTTTGACTCACTCGGCAAACGAAAATTTGATAAGCAGGTGCTCTACGGTGACGAGATTGGCGGGCTCGGCATGTTCTTCGAAAGCCGGCTCAAAGTGATCGGCGGCGATGGTGCCGTAAGCGCTGGCGACTACGGGCTTGTTGTAAAAAACGCCCGGCAGGTGGTGATGGTACTGGCTGCAGCGACGAGTTTCAACGGTTGGCAGAAGAGCCCTTCCAGCGAGGGCGTAGACCCGGCAGCAAAAAATAAGTTGGTTATTAACGCGCTCACGGGCAACACCTATCCATCCCTGCTCGCGGCGCATGTCTCGGATTATTCAACGCTTTTTGGCAGGGTAACACTCAACCTTGGCGGCGAACACGCTGCGTCTTTATTGCCCACCGACGAGCGGATTGCTGCCTTTAAATCCAAACCCGACAATGCCCTGGCGGCGCTGTTGTTTCAATACGGCCGCTACCTGATGATCGCCGGATCGCGGTCGGGTGGGCAACCGCTCAACCTGCAGGGCATGTGGAACAATGAAGTGTTGCCACCGTGGAACAGCGGGTACACCATCAATATCAATACGGAGATGAATTACTGGCCCGCGGAGGTCACCAATCTCTCCGAATGTGCATCCCCGTTATTTACCATGGTCAAAGAAGTGGCAGAAAGCGGCCGCGAGACCGCGAAAAACATGTATGGTCATACCAGGGGATGGGTGGCACACCACAACGTGTCTATCTGGCGGGAAACCTATCCCAATGACAATTCACCGCGGTCGTCGTTCTGGCTGATGTCCGGTGGCTGGTTCGCCAGTCATTTCTGGGAACACTACCTGTTTACCGGCGACCAGCAGTTCCTGCGAAACGAGGCCTACCCGCTGATGAAAGGCGCGGCGGAATTCTATGCGGACTGGCTGGTGGAAAACGACAAGAACCAACTGGTAACCCCCGTTAGCACGTCTCCCGAAAACGTATTTTTCCTGGATGATAAAAAGACGGCTTCTGTAACAATGGGCAGTACGATGGACATGACGATCATCCGCGAACTTTTCCAGCGCACCATAGATGCTTCCATATTACTCAATACCGACGAAACGCTGCGAAAGGAGTTGAAAGACAAACTGTCCAGGTTGCTGCCATTCAAAATCGGTGGCCGCGGACAGCTGCAGGAATGGTCTGAAGATTACCGCGAACCGGAGCCGCAACACCGGCATATCTCGCATTTATACGGCCTGTACCCCGGCAACCAGGTGAACGGTGCTACCCCCGCACTTTTTAGTGCCGCGGCGCGGTCACTTGAATTGCGCGGCGATGGTGCCACGGGCTGGTCGATGGGCTGGAAAATCAACGCCTGGGCGCGTTTGCTGCAGGGCGATCATGCGTATAAGATCATTCAAAATCTATTTACACCGGTTGCGTACGAAGGAGTTAAGATGACCGGCGGTGGCTTGTTCAAAAACATGCTGGATGCCCATCCGCCTTTCCAGATCGACGGCAATTTCGGCTATACCAGCGGGGTGGCTGAGATGTTGTTGCAGAGCCATGCCGGTTTTATCGACTTGTTGCCCGCGCTGCCGGCAGTATGGCCGTCGGGCAAAGTTACCGGATTACGCGCCCGGGGCGATTTCGAGGTATCGATGGCATGGCGCAACGGGAAATTGTCGCATGCGTCGATCACGTCGTTACGCGGGGGCAATTGCCGGTTGCGAACTTCGGCACCGGTGA
>JBBSSY010000618.1:0-2323 GCA_038241595.1 Chitinophagales bacterium
CGCCCTCGTCGCATGAAGCCTACACCCTGGCCGCCTTGCAGGCAGGGAAGCCGGTTTACGTGGAGAAGCCGATGTCAATGGACCCATCGTCATGCGAGCGCATGGTAGCTGCCGCGACGGCAGCCAGCGTAAAACTTTCCGTAGCTCATTACAGGCGTGCAATGCCATTATTTGTCAAAGTGAAACAGTTGCTAGAAGCGGGCGAAATCGGCGAGGTTCGTTGCGTAAATCTGCAACTGATGCAAACGCCCAACCTGCCTGCGGCTGTTTTACCAACGGCAAACTGGCGCGTTGACCCGGCCGTCTCGGGCGGTGGACTGTTTCATGATCTTTCTCCGCACCAGCTCGATCTCATGTATTTTTATTTTGGCCAGGTGGAAAGCGCCCGCGGTTATTCCGCTAACCGGGCACATTTCAATACAGCGGATGATACAGTGAGCGGGCAAATTGTATTTGCGAACGGGGTCATCTTCCAGGGACTTTGGTGTTTTTCGGTTTCACCGGATGCGGTGAAAGACAGCTGCGAGATCCTGGGGGCCACAGGTATGATCAGGTTTTCGTTTTTTGGAAATGATTTGCGTCTTGTCAAAGATGCCGCAGATCAAATATTTAATATCGAACATCCCAAACATGTGCAGCAGCCATTTATCGCACAGGTAGTTGATTATTTTCTTGATAAGGGTCCAAACCCCTGCTCTGGCGACGACGCCTTCGAAGTGATGAAAATAATGGATGCGTTCACCGGGCATTGATCACCCGCCGCTATCGGTTGTTTAGATGAACAGGTCATCCATCAGTTTATGTGCGGGGTTTACTGCGTACCGGGAGAGATCGGTAATGCCTTCGGCAGCCAGTACTTCTTCATCAATAAAGAAATTACCGGTACATGTTGCTGCGGGACGTTGCAAAATATAATATGCCGCATCACCAACGATTTCAGGGATCCGGCTTCGCTGCATCAGGAAATCTCCGCCCAACAGGTTTTGGACGGCCGCCGTAGCGATCGTTGTTTTGGGCCACAATGCATTGGCGGCGATGCCATCTATCCGCAATTCTTCAGACAAACCGAATACCACCATACTCATTCCATATTTGCTCATTGTGTATGCGACATGAGGAGCAAACCAGCGCGCATCCATGTTTAAAGGAGGTGATAGATTAAGTATGTGGGGATTGCTTCCTTTTCGTAAATGCGGTATGCAGGCCTTACTAACGAGGAAGGTTCCACGCACGTTAATGCCGTGCATCAAATCGAACCGTTTTGCCTCCGTTTGTTCGGTGGTGGTGAGGGAAATAGCACTGGCATTATTGACCAAAATATCGATGCCGCCAAATTTGGCTACGGTGGCATCAACAGCTGCCTGTATATTATCTTCCAACCGGATGTCCAGCTGCAGCGCCAGTACATCAGCGGCGCCAGCCTGCAGCAATTCATCCGCCGCCGTATAAATGGTTCCTTCCAGTTTGGGATTTGGTAAAACGGTTTTTGCCGCCACCACGATATTAGCGCCGTCGGCGGCGAGTTTCAGCGCGATCGCTTTTCCAATTCCCCGGCTGCCACCTGTGATAAAAACGGTTTTTCCTTTAAATGACATAGCAATGGTTTTATTGCTTAAACGTACGATTTAAGTGCTGATTTCGGCTATTAAAAAAGGGCTGACCTTATTGTAATAAATAAGATCAACCCTTTTTATGTTTAGCATTGGTACGAATTAACTGTTCTGTTTGATCATAGGTGTGTATGTTAAGCATACTGCTGACCACTCAGCGGTTAATGCATTGCTTCCGAAATATCTACCTTCTTGCCTTTATTTCCTTTTACCATCAGTATAAAAGGCACACATACCAGGAACAAAATTCCCAGGTAGAGAAAAACGTCCATGTAAGACAGTACGGCTGCCTGTTTGCTAACGATGTAATCGAGCGACTGGTAACCACTCTTAAGCGCGTTTTCGGCAGTCATGCCCTTGGCCATGAAACCGTGCTGTAGCCCCTGTACGCGTTGCTGCACGTATGGGTCATTGATATCCAGGCTACTTACGAGGTTGTTGCGGTGCACCATGTTCTGACGCGCAAGAAACGTGGTGATCATCGCAACGCCGAAGGAGCCGCCGAGCTGGCGCATCATACCGGTGAAGGCCGCGCCCTGGCCGATCTGCTGTCCTTTCAGGGTTGACAGGGAAAGCGTCGTAATCGGTATAAACAACAAACTGAGTCCGATACCGCGAACGATCAGCATCCAGAAGAAATCGGGTGCTCCCGTATCGGGTGTCAGAATTTTATAACCCCAGAAACTATAGACAAAAAATAATGCCAGTCCGCC
>JBBSSY010000619.1:0-2281 GCA_038241595.1 Chitinophagales bacterium
CTGGTAGGCGGCATTGTTGACAAGAATGTTCAGGCTGCCAAATTCTTTCACCGTTTTATCGACCGTTGCCTGGCACTCGGCAGAAAAACGGACATCGCCCCGGATGAGCAGGCATTTGGTACCGAATTGTTCACACAGCCGTTTTGTTTCCAATGCGTCTTCATCATTCACATTATACATCACGGCCACCTGTGCGCCTTCTTTGCTGAAGGCGATGGCAACGGCACGGCCGATGCCGGAGTCTGCACCGGTGATCAGCGCAACTTTACCCTCCAGCTTACCGGCTGCGTGGTAATTAGATAAACTGGTTTCCGGCAAAGGATCCATGTCAGACTGCTTTGCGGGGTATGGCTGTTTTTGCCCTTTAAATGTATTGGCCTTGGGATATTGTTTCATGAAACCTGTTTGAAGTGTTATAAATTGGGTGTATGTCTGTCGGCAACTTAACAGGTTGCAATAAATGTTCCTGCCATGGAATAGTGATTTTGAGATAAGTATACCCGTATTGCTTTTACAAAAATTATCGATTATATTTAAACTCGTTTGAAAATTCTCCATATGGCTATCCCCACTACGAACGCTGTTGAAAACTATACCCGGCACCCGGATGTGATCGATTGCATTAGCAAACTGGAAACCCGCTTTGGCCAGGGAGGGGCCAACCTCCAGGTGTCTGATGTCATTGATGGGGATGGTCACCAGTATGTAAATTTGGTTCAAAAAGGCGGCGGCGTACTTGGTGTGGCGCTGGTTGGATATACATACGTGCTGGAGCAAATGGGCATTCGTTTCATCCGGCTGGCGGGAACCAGTGCCGGTGCCATCAATACGGCGCTGATGACAGTGATCGGGGCGCAGGTGGAAAATACACCCGGCGCCGATGGTAAACCGCAGTCGGTCAAAGGCAACAAGAAAATGGCTAAGTCGGAGGAGATTTTAAAGGTGATCACCGAATTGCAATTCTTCAGCCTTGTTGACGGGCATCCCGTCGCCAGGGCGCTCATCAAACAGTTTATCACCAACCAGAACTTCTCAGTCTCTATCGGCAAATGGCTGAAGGGCATCATCATCGCCCTGATCGCCCTGCCATCCCTCGATTTTATCTTCCTCGGCGTGCAACACCATTATGGCTGGGTGTCCATTCTCACTAAATTTACCTTTGTATTAACCGGTTTTTACTTCATGCTGCTGGCTATTCTGATCATCTATACTGTTTTTCTTATCGGCAGGTTGAAGGATTCCGGTTTTGGAATTAACCCCGGGGATTATTTCTACGACTGGATCAAGACGCGATTGAAAGAAAATCATGTCAATACCGTGTCCGACCTGATCAGCGTTGCGTCCACACCGGTGGAGGACCTGCAGCTGCGGGAAGATCCTACCGCGCGACCCCAGGGCCTGAATGGCGATGTAACCTTTATTACGTCGGAGATCGTCACCAAAAACAAGATAGAATTCCCGAAAATGTGGACACTGTTCCGCCAGGATATCGATGGCCTGCAGCCTGCTGGTTTCATCCGGGCATCCATGTCGATCCCGATCTTTTTCGAGTCTTTTTTTATCAACGAAATCCCTTGCCACGATGCGGACATCCGGAACGCCTGGTCAATTCTCGGAGAAGCAGATCCGCCAACGACTGCCCGTTTTGTAGACGGCGGTATCCTCTCCAATTTCCCCATCAATCTTTTCTATAATCCCGAAATTGACATGCCGCGGCTTCCTTCCTTTGGCATCGACCTCGATGATGAAAAAGATGCTAAAGAGGTGTTTGCTACAACCAAACCTGGCCCGGCTGCCAATGGTGTGCAGGAAGAAACGGACGATGAAGGAAAACATGCAGAAAGCTGGAGCATCGGTGGCTACCTATATCGCATGTTCAATACCGTTAGATTTTATTATGATAAGGATTTTCTTATAAAAAATACATTTTTTAAAAAAGGAATCGGTGTCATTCCACTAAAAGGCTATGGGTGGCTGAACTTCTTTTTAACTGATGAGGCCAAGAGAGAAATGTTTGTGCTCGGCGCCAAAGCCGCTACAAAATTTTTGCTTGAGGATTTTAACTGGAATGATTATAAACAGGGAAGACAGGAAATGCAGATGAATCTAAAAACGGTGACACCCGATTTTGCACCCGTTACTGCCGGCAAATATTAAACCTTTTATATGCAGTTTGCAAATATCAACACCTGGTTGCTACTTAGTATTTCTTTTGGACTGATGCTGCTGGTAGCCTGCATCATGATCCGGCAGGCACAGAAGTTTTACACGTTGGATGTGA
>JBBSSY010000620.1:0-2275 GCA_038241595.1 Chitinophagales bacterium
ACCGCGCCGGATGGGGTGATGATCCCCGGCATCTTAGGCGTTAAATAAGTCTTTTGTTCATCCAGTTGTTATTCATCTAAGCATTTGTTTCCATGAAATATATTTCCAGCTGTTTTCTTTTCCTCATACTTTTTTTTGGATCAGCAGAGGCTCAAACCAGCGCGGTCAAAACGAACATTATTTTTATTATGGCCGATGACCTCGGTTGGGGTGAGCTTGGTTGTTATGGCAATACGTTTAATGAAACACCCAACCTCGACAAGCTGGCGATGCAGGGCATCAAATTCAACCAGGCATATGCCGCTGCCGCGATCTGTTCGCCATCTCGTGCCGGTTTGCTGACTGGCCAATACCCGGCACGCACGCGGATCACCGACTTCCTGCCGGCGAAAACCGATCGCTGGCTGGATCCCGCGAAATATTTTACCGTGAACGAGGCCTTGTCCAGGGTTGGTTATCGCACCGCTATGTTTGGCAAGTGGCATCTCGACACAGACTATAAAACCAACAGGGGTGGCCCGAAGGCACATGGTTTCGATGAAGTGATCGGCACCGAAACGAAATACATCGCCGATGGTGATTATTTCTACCCCTACGATAAAATAAATTCCTTCACCACCGGAGCCGACAATGAATACCTCACCGACCGGCAGTGCGCCGAAGTGTCGAAATTTATCGAACGCAACACCAGGCAACCTTTTTTTGCCTACCTGCCATTTTACAGCGTGCACACCAAACTGGATGCGCCTGACAGTACCGTTAATAAATACAAGAAAAAATTCGATGAAAAATATGGGGCAGGCGAAGCGGAGAAGTTTTACGGGGCCGACAAACCCAGTCACCTCGCTGTTCACAAAGACAACCCGTACCTCGCCGCCATGATCGAACGGATCGACGATGGGGTAGGAGCGATCATGAAAACGCTGGAGAAAACGGGGCTGGATAAAAATACCCTGGTTGTCTTTTTTTCCGATAACGGATCCCCCGGTAACCTGGGAAACAATGGCACCCTGCGTGCGGGCAAGTCGTGGTTGTACGAAGGCGGTATCCGCGAGGATTTGATCATGCGCTGGCCGGGCAACATAAAACCCAATACAACCAGCGATGTGCCGGTGTGGAGCATTGATTTTTATCCAACATTCCTCGAAGTGGCCGGCACCACCAACCTTAAAAATAATCTGCTGGATGGCGTAAGCCTTGTGCCGCTGATGACCCGAAATATTACACCGGCACGCGATGCTTTTTACTGGCACTACCCCTCCGAAACGGGTAAGTGGAAACCGCGTATGGCCAGTGCCGTTAGAAAGGGAGATTTTAAATTGATCCAGTTCTACCTGAATAAACGCTACGAATTGTATAACTTAAAAAACGATCCTTCCGAGGCCAACGACCTCGCGGCGACCATGCCTGGAAAAGTGGCAGAGTTAAAAATACTTTTAGACAAGTGGAAGACGGCGGTGAATGCCGAGGAGCCTGAGGTGCTTTCTTCGCCTGTTAAAGAAGAATGATTTTTTGAACAACGGTAACTAACAACATACAGCTGTGGCTTTTCTAACATGCAGGAAGACGCAAGGCGCGAGCGGCGCGCAGCGCTTGCGCAGGAAACCTGCATGACGGTGAATTGGTACATTGGAAAAACCGCCGAAATCGAACTGCCAAAGGCCGTTTTGGGAATTTTTTTCTTTAAAGCGGAAATTGAAACGCTAACAACTACAGTGGTCAACAAACTAAATGTTATTGTCGCGCTACATGTTTCATTTCGATTTGTTGACCCGGCCGGAGCGTATTTGTGGCCGTTGCCGTTCAACGAAATCGGATTAAGGCCAAATTTCAAGCTGAACCCCGGCTGGTAAATACATAATTAGGGTGATAACACCCTGGGAATGCAACGTACAGGAAGATAAATTTGACCATGCAAACCAGCAATCATTTTGCGGACTGATAACTGGTCATCTGTAATGCCCGGCAGCAGGAGCTCTGGCAAAGGATTTGCATCTTTACATCAATCCCGTATCCCCTGTACATCATTTCTAAAAATTCTATTATGTATAGTAATAAAAACACGCCGGAGCGTGTGTTCTTTAAAGAGTCGTTCAGGGACTCATTGGCACTTGGCGCCGGGCGCTCTCTTACCGACAAGTTATACCATACCAATACCGGCCGGTCTGTCGACTTTTCACAGGATGATGCGGAAAGGCTCATAATTACGGAGCGGGCGTTTCGTGCCGCATTTCTTGGGACCGTGGAGATGTCTTTGTATGCCAGTCAACTGGCA
>JBBSSY010000621.1:0-2248 GCA_038241595.1 Chitinophagales bacterium
GAGGTGAAAGACATCGTTCCGGAATTTTTAATGTTACTGCATGGTGTGATCGATTCGCCGGACATCCCGTTGAACGTAAGCCGCAGTTACCTGCAGGGCGATCCAAATGTGAAAAAAATCAATTCGCACATTACCCGCAAAGTGGCCGATAAACTGGAAGAGATCTTTAACAAGGACCGCGCTTCATATGAAGAGAAGTGGGAGAGTCTTGGGCTGTTCGTGAAGTATGGTATGATGACCGATGATAAGTTCTTTGAAAAAGCCACCAAGTTTCACATTTTCGAAGAAGTAACCTTGATCGGCGACAAGCCTCGTTTTTACACGCTCGACGAATACCGCACCGAAACAGAAGCGTTGCAGAAGAACAAAGAAGGCAAGCTGGTGATTTTATATACCACCAATACCGTTCAACAGAATGCGTACATCCAGGCAGCAAGTAAGAAAGGGTACAAAGTGGTTAAGGCAGAAACGCTCGTGGATTCAGCATTTCTGAACCAGATGGAATCTAAATGGGAGAACGTTCACTTTATACGCGTAGATGCGGAGATCGTTGACAACCTCATCGATAAACAGGATGCCGTTGACAGTGTATTAAATTCCGATGAAGAAACAAAACTTAAAGAGCTGTTCGACCTTAAGATCAATGCGCTCAGTGTAACGGTAGATGTCAAAGGACTAAGCGCGGAAACGCCGCCGGTTATGGCAACCCGCCCCGAATTCATGCGTCGCATGAAGGACATGGCTTCTGTAAGCGGACCAATGGGAAGTTTCTATGCAAACATGCCAGATGAAGTAACCCTGACGGTAAATGGCAATCACCCGATCTTCCAAAAGATTCTGCAGGACGGCAATACCGACAGCCAGCAGAAAAAAGTACGCAACCTCGCCGACCTGGCTTTGTTGTCACAAGGCTTGCTGAAAGGCAGCGAACTAACGGCATTCATTGACCGTAGTGTTGAACTCATGGAAGGCGAGAAGAGCGAAAGCATTATTCTGGAAGCTTAAATCGTATATATAAAACCGGGAGAGGCCTGTATGTGTAAACTTACAGGCTTTTTTCGTATATGATGGCTTCCACGAAATCCATCTTTTTGATGTGCAGCCTTTCAACATAACCCGCGTCATCGAACAGACTTTTTAACTGCGGATTGACGTACACCACAAATATGCGTCGCGGGCTGGCAGCGGTGCTGCGTGCAATATGATGCAATGCCTGTTTCATCACCGGCATTTTGAATGGGTTGAAAAAGAAAAAGACATGGAGGTCTTTGGGCGGTGTATAATCTGCAGCGTTGCCATGTATAACCTGCCAGTCGGTGCCGGGAAATGCGGCGGTAATCTGTGCGCAATTATCCCGTGCTTCAGCGCATAATTCTTCTGCAAAGTCAATTCCACGGATTTTTGTAAATCCGTAATAGGCAGCCACCGCCATTGCCCGTCCTTTTCCCGAACCCATATCGATAAATCCATCAGGGGCATTCATTTTCTGCAGGTAGGAAAAGGCTTCTTCCAGCAGATAATAACTGGCGCCCTGGTAAATCTCCGCATACCGGGCATTATTACCTGCCAGTGCAAGTTTTTTGAGGTTGTTGAGGCGGGAGGTATCAATGTTATATTTCCGTTCCCCGCGGATTTCATGATACATGGAAAAAATGGCCAGCCTGGGCGTCCAGTTCCAGGTGATGTAAAAGAAGTACCTTATGTAGTAGAGCCATTTCAAGATTCTGACGGTTGGAAATCGATCACCTTCAGTTGGAGTTGTTTCTCGTTGTTCCATTCGTTTTCATCGAGGAAGAAAACAATGTCGATGGGTTGGTTCGACTGCAGCAGCGGAAATTTATCTGCCATGTTGAAACCGATGCCGCTGAAGAGGACATTATCCTGCACCAGTGCAAACCGGATATGGTGTTCTTTGACAATTTTTGACCAGCCGTTATTCGTCACGTTTTTTGCCAGGAATACCGGTTTCATGTTGCCGGGTCCAAAAGGTTCCATTTGCGAGAGAATATTAAAAAAAGACTGTTTGAGGTCCTGGAAGTGAATGATGGTGTCGATGATGATTTCAGGCACAAGCATATCGGGGTGAATGGTTGCTGCAACCACTTCTTCAAACTTGGTACAAAAAGCATCTACCTGGGTAGGCAGGAGGGTCATGCCGGCGGCGGCGAAGTGCCCTCCATAGGCGAGCAAATGTTCGCGGCAGGCGTGTACGGCTTCGTATAAATTGAACCCGGACACACTGCGGGCA
>JBBSSY010000622.1:0-2194 GCA_038241595.1 Chitinophagales bacterium
CATACAAGTAACCGCGGTGAACAAGATCACCGGGGAAATACCGCTCACTGAAGCCGAACGCGTGGTGAGAGGTGGGCGCGGTTTAAAAGGCCCGGAAAACTGGGGCATCGTGGAAGACCTCGCCCGTGCACTGGGTGCCGCCACCGCGTGCAGCCGCCCGGTGGCTGATTCGCATTGGCGCCCGCATCATGAACATGTAGGGCAAACCGGTTTTGCCATCGCGCCAAACCTGTATATCGCCCTCGGCATCTCCGGCGCCATCCAGCACCTTGCCGGCGTAAACCGCAGCAAGGTGATTGTAGTCATCAACAAGGACCCGGAAGCGCCGTTTTTTAAAGCGGCAGACTATGGCATTGTCGGGGATGTTTTCGAGGTGGTGCCAAAATTAACCAGGGCGGTTGAGCAGCTGCGTGGCGCCTGACGGCGGAGTATGAATACAAGCGGATGGTTGACAAGTCATATCTTATATTTTAAGAAAATAATCATTTTTCAACAATCAATTTTCAATGCTCAATAAGGAAGATCCAGCGTTACTCCCTCGTATTTATTAAACATTGAGCGTTGAATCCTTATTATTGAATATTTTTTTAAGAAGTCCTGGATAAACTTCACTGGATGACAAATGTATCACCTGCCATCAATGCCAGTTTTCCAGGCATACCTGCCGGTTTTTATTTTATACGGCATTCAAATTTTTGAACGGCTTTAATTTTTATATTTGCCTTTCAAAAATACCTCCGGGTCAGGAATGAGAAAGATAGAACTGGAAATTGTAGCCCTTTCACACAGTATCACGCAAACGCACTCGTATGCAGTGGTAATGGGAGAAGTCAATGGTTTGCGCAGGTTGCCGATTGTAATCGGTGGATTCGAGGCCCAGGCCATCGCAGTGGCGCTTGAAAAAATGCAGCCCAGCCGCCCGCTCACACACGATCTCATGAAAAATTTCATGAGTGCCTTCAGTGTCGACCTCACCGAAATTATCATAAGCGACCTGCAGGAAGGTATTTTTTATTCAAAACTGGTTTGCGTCAGCGAACATGATACCGTCGAAATTGATTCCCGCACCTCAGATGCCCTGGCACTGGCCGTGCGTTTCGGCTGCCCGATATACACTTACGAACACATCTTGGAAAGTGCCGGCATCTTAATGGAAGATACCGGGAAAAAGAAAAAAGGAAGCCTTGGAACCACGTCGGATTCTATCGGCCACGAAGATCTCCGCTCCATGTCACTGGAAGAATTGACCACCCTGCTGAATGAAGTGCTGGAACAGGAAGATTATATCCGGGCCATTACCATCCGCGATGAAATTTCGGGCAGAAAAAAATAGGCCGAGCCGCAAGTACTGAAAAAACGGTCGCTCATTCCCACTATATAAACACCTCTTTTGCTGTCGTTTCCCAATTGTAAAATCAACCTCGGGCTCTCGGTCCTGAACAAAAGGTCGGATGGCTTTCACAACCTGGAAACGATTTTTTACCCCGTTGCGTTCACCGATGTGCTGGAAATCATCGCTTGTAATGAAACGCAGCCTGCATTTGCGGCGCAGGCAGTGACACTGTCAATGACCGGCTTACCCGTACCCGGCGAGCCTGGGGATAACCTTTGTATAAAAGCCTGGAAATTATTGCGTGCCGATTTTCCGAAGCTGCCGTTCGTTGATCTTCATTTACACAAGGTAATACCTATGGGCGCCGGCCTGGGAGGTGGTTCAGCCGACGCCGCTTTCACCCTGCGCATGCTAAACGAGCGCTTCAATTTATTGTTAACTACGCAACAGCTGATTGATTATGCGGCGCGCCTTGGCAGCGACTGCGCGTTTTTTATCATTAACAAGCCTTGTTTCGCCAGCAGCCGTGGTGAAACGCTCGAACCGGTTTCGCTCGACCTGTCTGGCTACTCCATGGTATTTGTAAATGGCCGGATGCACATCGATACCGGTTGGGCGTTTGCTCAACTGGGCATGGCAACGCGGGAAATCAGCCGATCAGGAGTTTCACTAAAAGAGATTGTTCAACAGCCCGTCGCGTCCTGGAAAAATATCTTGTTCAACGATTTTGAGATACCCGTGTTCCACGCATACCCGGAAATTGCCCGTATCAAACAACAATTGTATGATGCAGGTGCCCTGTACGCATCCATGACCGGCAGCGGGAGCACCGTTTTTGGTCTCTTTCCCAAAGAAGCGACG
>JBBSSY010000623.1:0-2187 GCA_038241595.1 Chitinophagales bacterium
AAACCTTAAACCTTAAACTTGAATGACACCCGTTTTCATCGTTTCGGCAATCTGTTTGTTGTCGGCGGCTTTGATGCCTTCGCTGATGACGTGGCGGGTACTTGTGGGGTCGATGATGCCATCTACCCACAACCGGGCGGCGGCATAATATACGCTGGTTTGTTTTTCGTAACTGCTTTGGATGGAGTCAAGTAGTTTCTTCTCCTCCGCGGCGCTTACTTCCCTTCCGCCCGCTTTCATACCCGCCACCTGTATCTGCAACATCGTTTTGGAGGCCTGTTCGCCACCCATGACAGCGATGCGCGCTGTGGGCCAGGCATAGATGAAACGAGGGTCATAGGCTTTGCCGCACATGGCGTAATTACCGGCTCCATAGGAATTGCCTACGATGATGGTGATTTTTGGCACTATGGAATTGGCGACCGCATTGACCATTTTAGCACCGTCCTTGATGATGCCGGCATGTTCGCTGCGCGTGCCGACCATAAAACCGGTGACATCCTGCAGGAATAACAGCGGTATTTTTTTCTGGTTACAATTGAGGATGAAGCGGGCGGCCTTGTCGGCGCTGTCGTTGTAGATCACGCCACCCATCTGCATTTCGCCCCGTTTCGATTTTACAATCTTGCGCTGGTTGGCGACGATGCCAACTGCCCAGCCGTCGATCCGCGCGTAGCCGCAAAGAATGGTCTTGCCATAGTCTTCCTTAAATTGTTCAAAAGAAGATGTCACGCTGCCAGCTGCAGCTGCGTCCACGATGCGATCGATGATTTCGACCATATCGTAGGGTTTTGAATGATCCAGGGGCATGACACCGCCCAGGCCAGCCGGATCTTTGGCGGGCGAGACCGATGCGATGCGATTAAAACCGGCTTTTGGCGTGGCACCGAGCCGCGAGATAATTTTCTTTACCTGGTCCAGGCATTCTTCTTCGGTTTTGAATTTATAGTCGGCAATGCCACTGATTTCAGTATGTGTAACGGCGCCGCCGAGTGTTTCCGAATCGGCGGTTTCACCAACAGCTGCCTTCACCAGGAAAGGACCGGCAAGAAAAATGGAGCCATTGCCTTCTACCATCAGCGTTTCGTCGCTCATGATCGGGAGGTAGGCACCGCCGGCCACGCAGGCGCCAAGGACCGCTGCGATCTGCGTGATGCCCTGCGCACTCATGCGGGCGTTGTTGCGGAAGATGCGACCGAAATGCTCCTTGTCAGGAAAGATCTCGTCCTGCAGTGGCAGAAATACGCCGGCGCTGTCGACGAGGTACACCACGGGCAACTGGTTTTCCATCGCGATCTCCTGCATCCGCAGGTTTTTTTTACCGGTGATTGGGAACCAGGCACCGGCTTTTACGGTCTGGTCGTTAGCCACGATCACGCATTGGCGGCCGCTGATATAGCCGATCCCGGCCACGGTGCCACCCGAGGGGCATCCGCCATGTTCTTCATACATGTCGTACCCGGCAAAGGCGCCGATCTCGGTAAAAGTGGTATCGGGATCAACCAGGTATGCAATCCGTTCGCGCGCGAACAGCTTGTTTTTTTTATGCTGTTTGTCTATCGCCTTTTTCCCGCCCCCGAGTGAAATTTTTTCAAATCGCGTCGCCAGCTGGCTGAGGGCCAGCCGCATCGAATCTTCATTTTTGTTGAATTCAAGATCCATAATAAAGGCTTGTGGTGCAAAATAACGCCTAAACAACTTAAGGATCGCGTTTTTTGGGTTTTCTTTGTAGAGGGGGGTATGGGGTGTGGGGTATGGGGTATGGGGAGGAAGGCCATCAGCTGTCAGCTGTCAGCTATCAGCAGGACGGCCATCAGCTGTCAGCTATCAGTTATCTGCAGGAAGCTGTCAGCCAGTACAATAGACTAAAATATATGAAAAGACCAGGACGATTTGCATGGTTCGTGTTATTCATGATTGCTTTAATCATTAAAATATTTTCGCAGTTTCCTGCTTTGGTGGAACGGTATTATTCGCACGGAGTGTACCCGTATATTTCGGGTCTGCAACGGTTGTTGTTTGGGTGGATCCCGTTTAGCATCGGGGATGTGTTGTATACAGTTGCCGGGCTGTACCTGTTGCATTCATTCATTGTGTTTTTACGCGGACTGGTGCGCAGAAAACAGGCAGGGGCATTGTTGATCGGCGCTGTGGGAAGGGTGACGTTTGGGGCGCTGCTGGTGTATG
>JBBSSY010000624.1:0-2181 GCA_038241595.1 Chitinophagales bacterium
AGTCGTACACATAAATAAATTTCTGGTTGGGATCGAATATCTCCGAGCCGATGAGCGTATTAGCCATCAGCAACGGTTCTACCTGGTACGTTTTATTGTATTTCTCAAACGTGATCTCTTTTCCACGCTGCCAGTTATCGTTGCTGCGATAGAAGGTAGCCTGGTGTTTTTGATCAAATTCATACGCCTTGAGGATCGCCAGGTGCAGCTGCAAAAAATGCTGCTTGTGCCGGATCGCGATATCCCGGTAAACGCTATCGTCTTCTTCCAAATATATCCTGAATTTCAAAATTGCCATAGTTCATTTTTTTATCCGCTAACCCTTTCCGCGTCGATTCTGCGAAACCGGATTGTTTAATCCCTAAAAGTAATACACAATATATTCTAAACCGAATGGGAGTTCTGGTAGCTGCCCTGCGGGAGGTGATTTATCCTTATCAGCGGGCAAATTTACTATTTTACGACTTGCAGGTTCATTTCTTTTCCTTTGTCAACCATAAACCGGTAAGCCTGTTCATAATTATTTTCGATCTCCCCATCCAGGATGGCGTTTCGGATTGCATTTTTCAGATCCCCTACTACCCTGCCAGGCGGCAGGCCGAAGATCTGCATGATCATTTCACCGGTAATGGGCGGCTGCCAGTTCCTGATGCGGTCGTGTTCTTCCACTTCCTTTAACCGGTTTCTGACCATTTCGAAATTTTGCAGGTATCGTTTGACCTTTGTCTTATTCTTCGACGTAATATCCGCTTCGCATAGCATCATCAGCGCTTCCAGGTCTTCGCCGGCATCAAACAACAACCGGCGAATGGCCGAGTCGGTAATGTTTTCTTTTGTAAGGCTTATGGGTCGCAGGTGCAGTTCAACAAGCTTTTTTACAAAACGCATCCGGTCATTTTGCGGCAGCTTGAGTTTTGTAAAGAGCTTCAGCACCATGCGGCCGCCAACCACCTCGTGTCCATGAAAGGTCCAGCCATGGCCATCTTCAAATTTCTTCGTGGCCGGTTTCCCGATATCATGCAATAACGCGGCCCACCTGAGCCAGACATCACAGGTATTACGGCTGATGTTGTCGATTACCTGCAGGGTATGGTAAAAATTGTCTTTATGGCCCATCCCATCGATGTATTCGGCACCGGCGAGGTCAACCATTTGGGGGAAGATCAGCTTCAGCAAACCGGATGTGTACAACAGGTTGAAGCCCACGGAAGGACGTTCGCTTTCAAGGATCTTATTGAGCTCTGTGGTGATGCGTTCCTGGGAAATGATTTTGATGCGGTACGCGTTGTTGCGGATGCCCTGGAAGGTTTCTTCGCTGATGGTAAAATTCAGTTGCGCCGCAAAACGGATGGCGCGCAGCATGCGCAGCGGATCGTCGCTAAATGTTTTATCCGGATCAAGGGGTGTGTTGATGATCTTCTCCTGGAGGTGGCTGATGCCGTTAAACGGATCCACCAGTCTGCCGAAATCATCCGCGTTAAGGCTGATTGCCATGGCGTTGATGGTAAAGTCACGGCGGTTCTGGTCATCTTCCAATGTGCCGGGTTCTACCAGCGGGTTGCGGCTTTCGGGTGTATAACTTTCTTTGCGCGTACCTACGAATTCGATCTCGAAATCATCGGTTTTTATCTGGGCCGTGCCATAATTCTTGAAGTAAGCAACCATCGGTTTTGGGTGAAAGCGTTCCGCCGTTGCATGTGCCAAGGCTATGCCATCGCCTACGCATACGATGTCAGCATCTTTGGTATTACGCCCGAGCAATTTGTCGCGGACGAAGCCTCCTACGATATAACACGGCAGGTTCAGCGCAGCGCCCGCTACCGCGATCTTGTTAAAAACGGCCAGTTCACTATCCGTGCATTGAATGTCCATAGAGGGGCAAATGTACGAATAGAGAAGTTTATGGTTTGTGGTTTGTGGTTTATAGTTAATTACCATCATCAACTATAAACCACAAACAACAAACTACAAACTTGTTGTTCCATTTTCCATCTTTCCAATAATATTGTTGACTTCCGTTTCGGTAGATTTTAATTTCGCCTGGCAAAAGGTAATCAATTCAGAGGCTCGTTTTACTTTCTGCGCAAGCACATCCACCGACACGGTGTCTGCTTCGATTTCATGCGCGATCCGCGCGAGTTCGGTATAGGCTGTTTCATACGTTAAATTCTTTTCCATCAT
>JBBSSY010000625.1:0-2161 GCA_038241595.1 Chitinophagales bacterium
CCCGGCGATAACACGATTTATGCGGAGGTGGTGCCTGCGCTTATGGGATAATGAGGAAACCGGTCTACTGGTCAGCCACAAATACCTGTACAAACGGGTGATACATGGAACCTGGCCCTGCCTGGTTCAAGCGGCCGGCAATTATCGTAAACTGATCAATACAAGTGGATTTGGCCTGGTAGACGATTTTCGAAACCTGTGGCTGTATGCTTTTGCAAACAAAGAATACAAATATGCGAAAGACAACAACCTGAACTGGATTGGTGAAAAAGGGAGCAACAATGAGTGCCTTTATCTCATCTCATTTTCAGGCCTAGGTACCAATAACCAGTGGGATCGTTTCCAGAACAGCGTGAGCACATCGGTGCCGGGCATCCTGCCCTTCGGCGCGGGCAGCGGCATGAGTGCTGTAAATCCAAAAATTTACCAGGAATGGGACAATGCCGACCTGCGCAAAGCGGGATCGATCTGGAATGTCATGGACTTCGCCACCGAGGGCATCGCTTTCAGTACGACGCCTGCGCCCAACACCGGTAAATTTTATTTTAACTCCCAGTCTAATGTGGAAGAAACAGGTTTCCTGCAGAAAAAATACTGCCATATATACGTGACAGTGGATGGAAAGCGCACGTCGGCAAATACCGTGATCAACGGTACCGCCACTAAAAACGGCACGGGAGACGCTACAGTGGGGCAGTACATCATGCGCTTTTCGGATGTATTGCTGATGGCGGCGGAACTGGGCAGTCCCAATGCACAGTTGTATTTCGACCGGGTGCGTTCACGTGCTTACCTGAAAAATGGAGGCAATTTATCCATTACCGGCACACCCTATTACAAACAGGCTACGCTCGCCAACATCCAGGACGAACGACGCCATGAGTTCGCGTTTGAAGGCATCCGCTGGTACGACCTGCTGCGTTGGAAAATCGTGGAACAGCAGATCTCAAAATATAAAACAGACATCCCGGTGTATAAATTTGACGTCGCAGAAAAGATTACCATTAAATTCCGCCCGGAAACGAAAGGGTTGCTGCCTATCCCGCAGAGTGAAATCAACCTCAGCAATGGCATGCTGAAACAGAACGAAGGCTGGGGAGCCAACGAAGGAATATACTCTGGTATCTGATCCATAGTCAACACATAAACATAACATATGAAAATTCGAATTTTTGACAGAGAATGTTTAAAAAAACTCCTCTTGTTTGTCGTGACCGCCTGTGCGGCCACCTGTATCTCCACTGCCCAGACCGTGCAGAAGCCTGCCATCCGGTCGAACATCAAACTGGCCCTTAACGCCTTCTCTTTTAATGACATGCTCGTTGGGAAGGGCCAGCCCGACAACAAACCCACACTCACGTTGCTGGATCTCCTCGACTGGTGTGCGGCGCAAAATATCCCTGCAATTGACGTTACCGGTTATTACTTTCCCGGTTACCCGGAAGTGCCGAGTGATGAGTACATCTATGAACTGAAACGGAAAGCGTTTAAATTAGGTATCGACATCAGCGGAACCGGCATCCGAAATAATTTTGCTTCTCCCGACCCCGCTGCGCGCAGGGCCGACGTGGAGCGCGCCAAAAAATGGATCATAGTGGCAGAAAAGTTGGGCGCACCGGTTATCAGGCTATTTGCCGGCGAAATCCCCAAAGGATATGAAAACAAGTGGGACGAAGTGGCCGGCTGGATGATTGAATGTTATAAAGAATGCGCCGCATTTGGTGCTGCACATGGTGTAATCATCGGCATCCAAAACCATGGCGACATGTTGTGGACGGCGGAGCAATGCATCATGGTAGTTAAAGCGGTTAACTCTCCCTGGGCCGGGTTAATTCTTGACACCGGTAATTTCAAGGTGAAAGACCCGTATGCCGACATTGAAGCCGTGATACCGTATACCGTAAACTGGCAGGTGAAAGAAAGTGTGTTCGGCCTCAACAGCGGCATACGCACCGATGTGCCGAAGTTTATCAAGATATTACGCAACAGCAACTACCGTGGCTATATTCCTATAGAAACGCTCGTCATAAAAGGCAAACCCTATGATCCTTATACACTGGTTGTCAATTTCATGAATGAATTAAAATCATCCATCGACAAAGAGTTCAAATGAGAAGCGAGTATGCATAACTACTTGAAAAGCCGGCATCGCCGGCTTTTC
>JBBSSY010000626.1:0-2134 GCA_038241595.1 Chitinophagales bacterium
AGTTCGATAAGGGCGCTCCACAATGATTCCCAGAAAAGACCGCGCAGGTATTCGGTTTCTGGTGACTTGCTGTTGTCGGCAAATAAGGCACCCCATTCGAGGTTCACATCGTCACCGCTGCCGCCACCAAGGGCGTTCAGGGTAACCGGTTGTTTTTTGCGCTGCCGGTCGATTATCTTGTTGCGGGCCACGGTGAACAGCCAGCCAGAAAGTTGTTCGATCGGTTTGGTATTTCCAATGAACTGGTAAAAAACGTCCTGCAGGATGTCTTCGGCATCGGCTTCGGTATTCACCCGTTTACGGATGAACGAAAGCAGCCGCTTGCTGTAATCATTAATTACCTCGTTTATATTAAAGGTCTGTTGGGGCATGTTCGGGGATATCGTCACCACATCTTCTGATTTGTAAAGGTAGACGGTTGGTCATAGCAAATATTTTAAGGAAGCTTGAAATGCAGTACATACCTGATGAACGATGACATTAACCGGTACATGGTCTTAAATTGGAAAAACGGCACAAAAGTAGGATCTTGAAATATAAAAATAGACTATGAACCGCTACCTTACTTTCTTCCTGCTTCTCGCGCTGGCCGGGTGTTCGTCTGCAAAAGTGCTCAATACCGAAAAAGCGGCTGACGTCGACCTGGCTACCTATAAAACCTTTGACTTTTATAAATTCGAAGCGAATGCCGATACCTCTTCCCAGAATTACCACGCAAGTGTTGAGAAACTCGAAGATGCCATTGCGTTGCAAATGCAAAGGTTTGGATACCTGTTAAGCAAAACAGATCCCGATCTCCTCGTAAACATCGGCGTGGTACTGGACCAGGAAGTGCAAACCCGCCAGACAGATTTCCGCACCGATGCGCCACGCTATATCGGTCAGCGCAGGTATTCCTGGAAAAGCAAAGAAGTGGAAATCGGAAATTATACGGTCGGCACGGTAACCGTTGACCTGGTTGACCGCAAGGAAAACACGCTGGTGTGGCAGGGCGCGGTGGAAGACATACTTCCGAAAAAACAATCCCGGCTCGAAACCACCATCAATAAAGGGATACAGAAATTATTTTCGAGGTACCCCCTAAAGGCCAAATGAGCCCTCATCACTTGTTTTACAGAAACAAAATTTCCCCGTCCAATATCAGTAACTTCATAAAAACACATTAGTCTCATGCGTAGTAATCATGAAATTGATTATAAGATTTATGGAGAAGAACTCCAGTTTGTCGAACTCGAGCTGGACCCCGGCGAAACCGCCATCGCGGAAAGCGGTGCGTTCATGATGATGGATGACCAGATCAAGATGCAAAGCATTTTCGGTGATGGGTCACAACAGCAGCAACAGGGCATTTTCGGAAAACTACTTTCGGCCGGTAAACGCATCCTGACGGGTGAAAGTTTATTTATGACTGCTTTTACCAACATAGGAAGCGGAAAACGAAAAGTAAGTTTTGCCGCACCTTACACCGGCAAGATCATCGCGATCGACCTGCAGACGCATGGCAACCGGGTAATCGCACAAAAAGATGCTTTTCTTTGCGCCGCCAAAGGGGTTAGTATCGGCATTCATTTTCAGCGTAAACTCGGTACCGGTATATTTGGCGGCGAAGGGTTTATCATGCAAAAACTGGAGGGAGACGGCATGGCGTTTATGCATGCAGGTGGTTACGTGGTTGAAAGAGACCTGGCATCTGGCGAGTTGTTGCGGGTGGATACCGGTTGCCTGGTGGCCTATACTGGCAACGTGAGTTTTGACATCGAACTGGTTAAAGGTGTACGCAACTGGGTATTTGGCGGTGAAGGTTTGTTCTTCGCCGTGCTGCGCGGCCCCGGCAAAGTGTGGCTGCAATCTTTACCGATCAGCCGGCTTGCGAGCAAGATCATCTCTTATGGTGTGGGCAGCCGCAAAGAGGAAGGCAGTGTATTGGGCGGGTTGGGCAACCTGCTTGATGGCGACGGATATCGATAGTTGACAAGCAAACATTAAAAAATAATTATGGAACTAGGATTTATCGGCCTGGGCAGCCTGGGAACAATCATGGTGCAGCATTTAATTGAAAAAGGCAGGAACATTCACCTCTACAACCGCAGCCAGGAAAAGATGCATCCCTTTAAACAGCATGCGGAGCTTCATC
>JBBSSY010000627.1:0-2093 GCA_038241595.1 Chitinophagales bacterium
GATTGATCATAGGTGGTATGGTTTTTTATACCAAACAACTCCCAGAAGCACCAATTACTATACCAAAGACGGAATTTTATTGAGTATTTTATTGACTGACGTCAATAATTGTCTGATTTACATTTAAAAACATACTATCGCATGGATTGTGGCCTGCACAGGGATTGAGGAATGCACGCCATCGCAAAATTTTAAAATTTACCAGTTTGGAAATTGTTCACAAACTGAAAATTTATTTTTTTTATTATGTCTATTTGATTAAGGAAAATTGGTGCAAATTTTCTACAATGAACTAAGCATCAAGTAACTTTGACACCGTCAGCAGATAAATAAAGTCAATCTAATATATTTTTAAATAAATAGTATGGGAAAACTGCATCAGTATATCCTTCCTCACCACAAAGACTTTATAGCCAAACAGCATATATTTTTTGTGAGCACGGCCCCGTTGAGCGAAACCGGCCGGATCAACCTCTCACCGAAAGGACTCGATTGTTTTTGTGTAATAGATGAGAATACCGTTGCTTATATGGACCTGATAAGCAGTGGCAATGAAACATCGGCGCATACCCTCGAAAACGGCCGCATTACCATCATGTTCTGCGCTTTCCAGGGACCACCGAATATTTTAAGGCTGTATGGACAAGGTTTCGCTGTATTACCGGGTTCTGATGACTGGGAGCGATATTCTTCGCTCTTTACTGTTTACCCCAGCACACGGCAGGTCATCGTCGGCCGTATCAACCTGGTCCAGAGCTCTTGTGGGTTTGGTGTTCCACTATTTGATTATGAAGGGGAAAGGGACATCCATTTTGACTGGGCGGAGAAAAAAGGAGCGGACGGGCTAAGGGAATACATTCTAGAAAAAAACCTGGTGAGCCTCGATGGCTTGCCCACCGATATTGCGTTAAAAGAAAAAGCAGGCGATTAAACCTGCTCTTTCTAAGTTGCCCGACCTGGATTCGAACCAAGACAAACAGTACCAAAAACTGTCGTACTACCATTATACTATCAGGCAATCCGGCTGACGGTTTCCCGTAGCGACTGCAAAAGTAACGATTGAAAAAAACAGCGCCAAAATAACTTGATTATTTTTTCTGGCAGGCAGGGCTAAAGTCAACCTGCCAGTATCCTTGCTATTTTTCATTTTCTTTCAATTCCTTGACAAGGTCAAGTGCCTCGGCCACCACGTCACATAAAACGGTAATAAGTGCGCCCGGTTTCGCCTGGTTGTACGCGTGCATGATGGCTTCCCGTTCATTTAGGATGACTTCCACCGGGATATGTTTCGTTTTTCCCAGTTCGATGCCTTCCAGCAAGAGTTCAACAATGTTTTCAGCAGTTCGGCCGCGCAGGTTTTTGTCCTGCCGGATGATGATTTCGTCGAAATAAGTTGCTGACAGTCGCCCGAGTTCGCGTATATCATCATCGCGGCGGTCGCCCGTACCGCTGATGATGCCGACTTTGACGGTGGCATCAAGCTTTGCAACAAAATCACCCAGGAAAGTCAAGCCTGCAGGATTGTGCGCAAAATCAACCAAAAACTGGAAATGTCTAAACTGGAACATATTAAGTCTGCCCGGTGTTTGAACAGTGGACGGTATAAAGGTTTGCAGCGCCACTTTGATATCTTCGATGGTTACATGGCGATATAAGTAAGTCGCCAGCACCGCCGGCAGCGTGTTCATAATATTATGCACCGCTTTGCCTCCATAGGTCAAAGGGATCTCAGTTACTTTTTCAACCCGGATCTTCCAGGTGCCTTTCAGAATCGACACATACCCGTTTTCAAACACTGCCGCGTAACCGCCGTCATTGCAGTGTTGTTGTATGCGTGGATTATGCTCATCCATACTAAACAGTGCCACCTTGCATTCCAGGTTCTTGCGCATGGCATAAACCAGGTCGTCGTCTGCGTTGAGGATGGTGAAACCATGTGGGAAAACAGTTTCAGGCAGAATCGCTTTTACTTTTGCCATTTGTTCAAGCGTGTCGATGCCGCCGAGCCCCAGGTGATCTGCGGTAACGTTGGTCACGATGGCTATGTCGCAATGCTGGAAAGCAAGCCCTGATTTGAGGATGCCGCCGCGGGC
>JBBSSY010000628.1:0-2086 GCA_038241595.1 Chitinophagales bacterium
AGTACTTGAATGATTCTGTTGGATATTGAGCGTTGCGTGTTGAGTATTGAAGTTTTTTTCTATTCTCCTTATCTGACAGCTCATAGCTGATAGCTGATAGCCAAGCCAAAGGCCACTACCAGTTACTAAACCTCAGCCCCACATTATACGGTGTTTGATCCAGGCCATTTTTGAACATGCTTTTGCTGGCCATCGAGCCGTACACCTTGATGGGACCAAGCTGCAGTTCGGCGATGTAAGATAATTTGTAGGAACGCAGGTTGAAGTCGTCGTGTACCTTTTGTTTGCCGGTTTCTGCGCTGATAAATTTTTGCCTGGATGAATACCGGTAGCCGCCACTGACGCCGCCGCTGATGCCGAAAGTTTTTGAATTGTCTTTACCGGGCGTAAAGTTGATGTTCAGCATCAGGGGAACGGTGACGTAATCTGCCGCGAGTTTGTTTTTAGAATACTTGATGGTGGGATCCATATACACGATGGTGTTCTTTTCCGTGTAGCGGATATTGTCCTGGTAGCGGTAATTGTTTAGTTCGAGGCCAAGTCCATATACGATGTTCACGACCTGTTTTACCGCGTTGAGGCGTTGCATGAAGAACCAGATATTGATGTTGACAGACTTGCCATTGCGGAGGTTGAACCAGTCTTCGTTGCCGCCGGGTGCAAATTGTTGAGCCGCTGCGGAGGAATACATCGTATTGTCGCGGTAGTTGTTAAAGCCGATGTCGAAGACGCCCCAGTTGGTACGTACGTTTGACGGTTTGTTCACGCGTTTATGGGTGATTTCAACAGCGCTGCCGTCGTTGTCGTTTTTGTGGCTGCTGCCTCTTTTAATGATGATCATGCTGCCTACGCGGATTGTGTCAGCTGTCCTTTCTTTCTTTGTGGAATCTGTCTGTGCGTAGGTGCTGGCATACAGGCACAGGGCCGCCGCCAGGAGGTAAAACTTTCTCATCGTTGTATTTTTGTAAGTGTATAATTAATTCAATGCGATCTCGATGTTGCCGATATGGATGCCTGGTGTTTTTAAAGCCCTTAGTGATGCATTTCTTTCCACCACGCGCGCCGCTTTCCTGAATAAGCCCCGCAATGGATTCTTATTGTCTACTGCAATATTGGTTAAGATAACGGGTGTGTTATTCCTTTCTGCCGGAAACTGATTTACTGTGACCATTTCATCAATCACCAATGCTTTGCTGGTCATCGTTACAGGTGACGTGGATTTTTCAGGGCTGATGACCACTGTTTCTTCCGGTGTAATTGCCAGGGGCTCCTTCACATCAACCGGGTTAGCTGTGGCCTGGGCGTTGCGGATATCCTTTTTCACAGCGGCTTTTGCTATCGTCAACGCTTCTTGCCGTTGTGTTTGTTGACGTGGTCTGGCTGGCTGAAGAGTGATTCGTTTTTTGTTTATCACAGTGCGGCCAGGGGACGCCACTGCAACGTTACTGTCTGGTGCAGGCAAGTTTTCGACCGGTTGTGCAGACCTTCTGCGCTTATCCGTGGCAGTTAAATCCGGTTTGTGATCTGCCTTATTCCGATCATTGGCGCGTTTTGGCGCGGTTGCCCGGCTTTGTGCGAAGGGTGGTTTGGTTTGAATGGGTTGTTTATTTCGCCAAAGGGCGCCAGCAATCAGCAATAGACAAGCGGCCGCGCTAACGCTGAGCCAGCGGATGATCATGGGACGAGCGGTTGCCTGCCCGTGAAAGAGAACCTGTTTATTTGAAAAAACGACCGATCCGTCTGGTTTCAGCCGGACGTGCTGGATGGCTTCCAGTTCATGGCGGTAGTGCTCGTTCTGCGCTATAAATTGTTCAACCGCCGCGCATTCCTCGATTGCTAGTTCATTGTCTGCATACAGGATAAACATTTCCTCGCGGTTGCCAATGTTAACCATATTATGCTGCAGTGTATGGTGCAGAATGGACTCTTTTCCCGGGAACTGAATATGTTCGGGGGTGAGGGTCATGTCTTGCAGCATCAACATTTCCTGCTGGAGGTCGGGGTTGTCACCGAGGAATTCTTCGACCGCATCTCTTTCGGTGTCATTTAATTCGCGGTCGATATACAACAAAAAATATTCTTCGTA
>JBBSSY010000629.1:0-1918 GCA_038241595.1 Chitinophagales bacterium
AGAAAAGCTGATAGCTGACTGCTGATAGCTGTCCTCACACCCCTTTCAGGAAAGGTATCCCCATATTCTTCAGATGCGGTTTTTCGATCCGGTACATAATGTATATGAAGACAAAGAGTAAGAACGTCGCCAGGGACAGCGAAGCAATTGTTAAGGCGTAGACATCTTCTGGTGAAATCAGGTATTTGACGATTGCATAATAAATTCCGTAAAAGATCAGCGAAAGACCGATGATGCTGACCAGTTTTTTTACCGGGTAGGGGATGGGATAATATTTTTGACCAAGGTAGTAACAGAGTATCATCTGCACCCCATAACAAACCATAGTGGCTACTGCTGAACCGAAATAACCAAAGATCGGGATCCACCAGATGTTTAGCGCAAAAGCCAGCGCTGCAGTTACGACGGTAATGTAAGCGCCCATTTTAGTGTTGTTACTTAGTTTGAACCAGATCGACAGGTTAAAATAAATCCCCAGGAACATGTTGGCCAATAACAAGGTTGGTACCACGAAGAGGCCTTCCCAATACACTTCGCGACGCAGAAACAACACCTTCCACACATTGAGGTACATAGCCACCGCGAGGAACATGATACTCAGGATGATCACAAAATATTTCATGATGCGGGCATAGGTTTGCCTGGCATTGCTGGCGCTGGCCTGCTGGAAAAAGAATGGTTCTGCACCCAGCCGAAACGCCTGGATAAATAGGGTAATAAGAATCGACAGTTTATAGTTGGCACCGTAAATCCCAATCAGGTGATTGTTTTCCCTGAGATCATAAGGTAAGTATTTTGGCAGGAAAAAAGCTCGGTCAAGTGTTTCATTGACCATGCCTGCGAGTCCTACGATAATTAGCGGCAATGAATACGCCATCATCTGTCGCCAAAAAGCAAAGTCGGGCTTCCACCGGATCTTGAGGATCTCGGGCAGCAGCAAGAGGTAAGTTACCGCGCTTGCTACCAGGTTTGACATGAAAATATAATTCACACCCATCGCAGGATCGTAAAAACTGGATACCCAGCTATCTCCCTGTTTTACAAGAACCGGGCAGAGTACCAGGAAAAACAAATTGAGGCCGATGTTGACGGCAATATTTACCAGTTTAATGATACCATACCTGACTGGCCTGTTTTGCAGGCGCAGGTTTGCAAAAGGGATGGCGGTTAACGTATCAAGCGCAAGTATCAGCGTAAAGTAGAAAATATATTCCGGGTGGTCGCCCAGTGCCATCCAGCCTGTCAGGGATTCACGAAACGTAAGTAATAACACCGAGAATACCACGGTCGTAAATACCAGGGAGATTGAACTGTTGCTCAATACTTTTTGACGATCGGCAGGATTTTGTGAAAAACGGAAAAATGATGTTTCCATGCCATAGGTGAAGAGTACGCTGAGAAAGGGAATCCAGGCGTACACGATGTTTACCGGGGCGTAGGCCTCCGGCGATAAAATTTTTGTGTAAAGAGGTACCAGCAGGTAATTTAACAGCCTTCCAAGAATATTCGTGAACCCGTAGATCGCCGTTTGCCCCGCCAGCTTTTTAAGACTGCTCAATTATATGGACGTTTTCGCAAATTTAATGGGTATTTATCAGGCGTCATTTCTTTTTAACGGTTAAATGGATGCTTATTATTAATTTTAAATCTCTTCGCCCCAAACAAATTATCATTATGAAATATGCATTTTTATTGCTATTCGTTTGTCTATTTTCTATTCACGATGCAATGAGCCAAGCCGCGTTGGGAAAAGTGGATTACCAGAAAAGCCAGCAGCCGGCGGCCATCATCGAATTGCCCTACCCGCCCGAAATGGTGGAAGCCGCGATCAAGGATCACATGGCGAAAAAAGGAGCCAAACCAAATTCGTCGAAAGGGTTCATCGGTTACAAAGGCGTACAGCTGTCGCTGGCAGATC
>JBBSSY010000630.1:0-1868 GCA_038241595.1 Chitinophagales bacterium
TGCATTACTACCTCATTTGCATTTATGCCAAATGAAAAAGTGCTTAAATCATTTGAAGAAACTTTTCTTAATCCGAAACAGGTAAGATGGTTTGAACAGGCAACATATTGCGAGGTAAGCTTTGTGCAGGACCAGATACGATCATCCGTCAAATACGACCTGGTTGGAAATTTCATAAGTTCTATCAGGTATTATAACGAACAGCAGCTGCCAACCAGTTTGCTGTACAAATTAAAAAAGAAATACGCGGATAAAAAGATCTTTGGCGTTACAGAGTTAGCAAACAGTGAAGAGATCAGTTATTATGTAAAAATGGAAGATGATAAATACTGGATGACGGTGAAATTTAGCGCGGGGGGACAGATGGAATTGTTCGAGAAATACCGCAAGGCTTAATGTGCCGGGAGATAAGCTGAAGCAACCAGGTATCGCCAGTCGAAATTATTGGCCGCATGCGCGCGAAGCGGCTCATAATTTTTATTCAGAACACCGGGTTTTAACAATCGCTGGTTGACCAGGTTCTGTTTTGCTTCGTGCAGGTACTCCTGTAAAGTTTTATTTGCCATCCACGCATCCTGGGGCGGTTCATAGCCAACCTTGTCTGTTCGCCAGGTTATTTCTTTTGGAAGTGTTTCGTTCATGCTTTCCCGTAAGATTCGTTTTGTAAATCCGTTTGCAATTTTAGACGTCGATGGCAAAGCCAGGCAAAAAGCTACAAGTTCGTGGTTAAGAAAAGGAAGTCTTACTTCCCGGCCATGTGCCATAGAATTCCGATCAGCATATCGCAACAACTCTTCGAGCCCGTGACGGGCAATATTGAACGCCAGCATGTCGTCCAGGCAATGTACGACTGGTTTAAAGATGGTGTTCACATTCGCATGCGCTCGTAAAAATTCACCGGTGATATCTGGATGATTTTGCTGGTGATCAATCTCGCGTTTCTTTAAATGACTCGCTGCTATTGCGGGGAAGCAGGTCGCCAGGTAATTCTTCCAGCCCCACTCAATATCGATGTTGTGATCGCGAAATGCTTTTAATTCCTTTGCAAGCAGGCTGTACTTTCCTTCCGCCAACATTTCCTGCAGAAACCAGTGCAAATACCGATGGTAACCAGCCAGTATTTCATCGGCGCCCTGGCCGTCTAATAAAACGGTTACCTGCTGGTTGCGGGCAAGTTCAAAGACCTTGAACTGTGCATAGATGCTGGCGGACTGAAAAGGCTCTTCCTGGTGAAAACACATGCGTTCAAAATCATTGAGTAGGTCATCGGCATCGGGTGAAATAAAGTATGTTTCGATATTAAATTTTTCAGCCATCATCCCGATATAACGGGACTCATCGTGTTGAAATCCCGGGAAAATCGCTGAAAATGCAGCCAGTTTTCCCTGCGCCTGGCTATTCTCATTCGCCCGTAGTTGACTGATGGTTGCCACGACGATGGACGAACTATCCAGTCCACCGCTCAAACTCGTTCCGACCGGTACATCACTGCGCAACCGGCGACCGACAGATGTGTGGAATAACTGTAAAAATTGCCCCTGTAGGTCGCCGTGGCCAGTAAGGCCCTCGGTATCTCGGCCACTCACTTCGTAGTAACGGCTAACCGTCAACTTATTGTCAGGCAGATGGTATATAAGCCAGTGCGCCGGGGCAAGCGATTGAATGCCTTTATAAAACGTCGCAGCTTTGTCTGTCGGGTTTTGAACGTGACCGAGCGTGATAAAATTGAGCATCATGGTGAGATCGACGTACCGCGGTACGCCTGCCTGCCAGAGTGCTTTCATTTCAGAAGCAAAAATAAGCGTATCAGCACCATCCGGCAGGGTGTAGTAAAACGGCTTTTCACCAAACCGGTCACGTGCTGCAAA
>JBBSSY010000631.1:0-1802 GCA_038241595.1 Chitinophagales bacterium
CGGGGCACTTACACCATTGCAGACAACAACACCACCAGGCTTTTTGAGCGATCGGGGTATGCCATTGAGAATTTCACTATTTTCAATAATAAACGACATCCCGCCAAGGGAACCAGGGAGTTTACGGATGTTCCCCGTAATATGATTAATTACCAAACGTTCTCAGGCAAACTCAAACAGGATATCGGTTTTCATTTTTACAATATGTTTTCGTCAGACAAAAAAGTTGCGGATTCGATCACTGGGGCCGAAACCATCAAAGAACGTGATGAGGCTTTTGATAACCTGACCGAAAGCGGCATGCAATCGATCCGCGAAGGTGCGCTGCAAAACAAGCCGACCTTTTTCATGTTTCATTACATGCTGCCACACGACCCTTTCATTTATCATGAAGACGGCAGACTGGCCTTCGAGAACGGCATCAACTATTTGCCTGAAAATTATGTCGCCCAGGTTAAATATTCAAACCAGCTGATTAAAAATTTTGCGGACTCTATTGTCACGCTTTACCGTAACAAAAAGTTCGTTATTATCTTCCAGGGCGATCACGGGTATAAATTCGATAAAAAAGATCCCAACTTTGAAACCGACCGTTATAAGATTTTATACGCAGTGTATTGTTCAGATAAAAATTACGAACCCTGGCAGCACTTTGGAAGTTCTGTCAATGGCTTCCGGATATTCTTCAACAAATACTTCCACTATAACCTTCCCCTGCTACCCGACAAGCATTTTGTTTTATTTTACACCAGGTGATTCTTTCACGAGTCGCAGCCATGCAATGATATATATTTGATCCATGGCTTATCAAAAGCTTTTATATCAAAGCTTTCTCTGGCGCGGATTGTATTTTATTTCTACTTTCCTGGTAAACATATTAATCGCGCGTTATTACCAGGCCGCTTTCAGTGGGTGGATTTACTATATCACCACCCTGTATGCGTTCATATTGCTGTTACTAAGTGTTTGCCTGGAGTCAGGCATTTGGTATTTTGTATCGAAGGGAGCGATCAGCGTTTCCAGGCTCTTTAACGCGGCCATTTTATGGACCATCTTAGCAGGATTTATCGTCTTCTTCGGCTCCATGGCTGTAACATTTCGCAAACCAGATTTTTTGCCCCAACACATTTTTTTACTGTCCTCCCTGTCGTATGTCTGTGGCATACTGGCGACCAATTACATGACTTCGATATATTACGGCAGGAATAATTTCCTGACACCGAATGTCATCCTGCTTGGCTGCAATTTCGCAGTAATCCTTATGCTGTTAACCAGTTTCTATTTTCCATCTTCGATACTTAATGGCCGAAATTTTATCTCTACCTACTTTATCATGTTTGTCGTGCAGGGCGTGCTCCTTGCCATCGCCGTTCTAAAATCGAATGCTGACTCCTACACTTTTTCGTTACCCGACATTCCGGAGTTTAAAAAACTCCTGCGGTATTCTTTGGCGGCATTTGCGGGCAACGTGATTTTCTTTTTGGTGTACAGGGTGGATTATTATTTTGTAGAGCGGTATTGCTCCGCAACCGAGTTGGGTAACTATGTGCAGGTGTCAAAAATCGGACAGGTGCTGATCACCATTCCGTCAATTCTTGCGAGTGGCGTGTTTTCCTTAACAGCGGGTGGACAGCAGGCAGAAATCAATGACCAGTTGCCGGTATTATCGCGGGTACTTCTCCTGACCAGTGGAATGGCATGCGCACTGCTGGCCATATCGGGTCACTGGCTTTTTCCATGGGTTTTCGGCAATACGTTTACGAGCATGTACCTTCCCTTTTTGTGGCTTATCCCGGGAATCC
>JBBSSY010000632.1:0-1679 GCA_038241595.1 Chitinophagales bacterium
ACAGGTGTTGCGCAACGGCGTCTGTTAAGTAATTCCAAGCGCACAAACTGCTTTAGTATCTTTGAAAAAAAAGAAGGACAAATTAATATCGTTCCTTTTACTGGCACAAGCATTCCATCGCCGGAGACGCCGCCTTAAGCTATAAGGTTGATCACTTCCTCACATTACCAAAAATCCGAATCTTATAGGTTAGGCTAAGCGGGCCGCCGATAACCTATAAGGTTGAAATTGTTTGGAGCTATCACTGCAGGATCAACCCTATAGGTTTACGAACGGGGTCTGTGATATTCAGCATTCACAACGAAATTTTCAGGAGATTTCTTTTGCAGGCTTGCCTCCGAAACTTACACTTGAATGAACTTAGCATTACCGCTTTTCAATAGTTGCAAAGAAGAAGCAACATTTTATTTAAAAAAAACAATATGTAGTTGTATAGATTATTATTTAAAAGCCGCTTTCACCGGCCTGCCGATCCATGCCTGTGGCGTTTTTAATCCAAATATCCAGGCAATGGTAGCTGCAGTGTCGTAGGTCATAATACTTTGTGTCAACTCCTCTCCTTTCCTAATTCCCTTGCCATAGATGATCCAGGGAATCTCCATTTCATCCAGTGTTTTTCCGCCATGCTCTTTCTTGACACCGCCATGGTCGGAAGACAAAATGATGACTGTCTCATCCAAAATACCGGCATCTTTTACCGACTGAATTATTTTTCCTATATGGCCGTCTACTTTTGTAATAGCATCATAATAGGCCGGTGTTCCCCACCCAATACCATGGCCCGCGGCATCCACATTCGAAAAATGAATAAACAGTAAAGTTGGCTGGTTAGTTTGGATGTATTTCACGGCATGCGCTTCGGTAAGGCTGTCCTTTCCCGCAGGGTCATCGTTGTCGATCGCCTGCTTTGGGAACAAATAGCCAACGCCTCCCCAGGTATAAACTACGCCAATGGTAGATTGTGGCTTTTGCGCTCTCAATATTCCAAATATGGAGGGAAATTTACCATATTCATCAGTAATACGAGAAGGTATCTCGGGCGTTTTACTATCCCATTGGGTGTACCCGGTAAGTTCAGGCCCCGCGCCCATTATCATTGCTGCCCAGTTGGCGGCGCTTGATGATGGTGATACGCATCTCGCATGCAGCGTGTAACTACCCTCCTTCATCATCATTTGCATCACACGAATATTACCGGCCTTTGCCAGGTAATTCGCACCCAGGCCATCCACACCGATGACTATAACGTGTTTGATTTTTTTGACCTGCGCCTGCAACAATATTGGAATTGCAATCAATAAGAAAAGAATGATTCGTTTCATAAAATGATTTTTTATTAAATCTGTTGGATTTGAAAACGGCTTCATAGCTCAGACTTTCAATCTTAACTTCCCGGGTATTAAAAAACAGGCACCTCGATAAATCGTTCCTTTTAAAACTACTTAATCAGCCACATTATACCATTCTGGTTATCAGCACCACCATATTGTGATTGTAATGATGCTTTTAGATTTACCGTATTAACTGAATACTCACTAGTGGGATACGCCCAGCGAGTAGGTATTGAATTGTTGTTAGCATTCGCCGGACCGATATCAAATTTTGGAATGCCGGTTCTGCGATAGTTGTAATAAGCCTGCCTGCCGGAGTTTTGGAAAAAAGCAATGTACTTTTGTTCA
>JBBSSY010000633.1:0-1560 GCA_038241595.1 Chitinophagales bacterium
GAAAATCACCTCCTCCTGCTTGAGCATCCGCCGGTTTATACGCTGGGGAAAAGTGGTAAACCAAAAAACATCCTGATAAGTCGAGATGAAATGGCCACCCGAAACATCGCATTTTTCAATACCAATCGGGGAGGAGACATTACTTTTCACGGACCCGGCCAGCTTGTGGGATACCCGGTCCTCGATCTTGAAAAATTTTTGCGAGACATTGGGAGATATTTGCGCAACCTCGAAGAAGTGATCATTCGCACCATCGCGGAATATGGGCTGGCGGGAGAGCGGTCGCCGGGTGAAACCGGTGTGTGGCTAGATGCCGCCCTGCCCGGCCGGGAAAGAAAAATCTGCGCCATGGGGGTGCGTTGCAGCCGTTGGATCACGATGCATGGCTTTGCGTTGAACGTAAATACTGATCTGGATTACTTTAACCACATTGTGCCTTGTGGTATAACGAACAAAAAAGTTACCTCGATCAGGCAAGAGCTTGACCGGGTTGTGCCAATACAGGAAGTAAAACAGCTTGTAAAAAAACACTTTGAGGTTGTGTTCAATGCAACACTTCAGGACCAGTTTTCATCTGTTGCAGGCATTTAAAAGTCTTTCGGCACGTAGAACTTGTGTCGTTCTTTTAGTTTGCCATCTTCGTACAACTCAAAGAGAAACCATCCCGCATGCACGAAATTACTTTTGTCAAGAATGACCAGCGGATCTTTCACCCGCTTTAATTCAAAAATCTCGGTTTTGTCCTCCTCGAAAAATATGATCGAGTACATCTTCGTAGCCGCTTCACTCAGCGCGATTTTAATATTTCCGTCCTTTTCTGCATAAACAAATTTAGAGGGGCGGTAATATTCTTTCGGTACAAACGGTTTGATCACCAGCGTGTCGGCCGTCTTCATAAAAATAGTATCCTTCGTAAGAAAGTTGATCGAATCCTTAAAGTGTTTCAGCGAAGATTCAGGCAGGGCACCCAACAGCAGGTCCTTACTTTTTATAAAAATGACACGTTCATTTTTTTGCCTGGCTTCTTCTTTCAACTGTTTCACCTTGTTCATCACCACGATTTGCGAAGGCTGATTTTCCAACGTCCCATCTTTGAGGTCAGCCCGATTGCCAGCCGTATCTAAAACAGGACGTTTGGAGACGCTGAAAATAAATTTACCGCTGTCGCGCAGGATGTACAAGCGGTAGAACATGTTGTTGGTGGTCGCCTTGCTATCGACATAACCATTTTGCGCCACGGTAGGATCGGGTAACGTGAGGATCGTTTTATAGTTGCGCAAACTGTCAAAGGAGCGTTGGATGCTTAACTGGCGGATGGTGTTGGCGTATGGATTGGTCCAACTGATGATAATGCGGTCATTGCCTGGATTGATGACCGAAAAATCGGGAAGGGTATCCTGCGCCAGGGTACCAAGTGAAACGCTAATTAGGGTAATGATTAAAAACAGATTCCTGCGGGCCATGATTCGTGGTAGACGATTTAAGATTTTTCCGTGCAAAGATAGGTATGCGGCGTATCCAAAATCCAGCGGCGGTAAAGGTTAAAAAATTAAAGTGACC